>NZ_JAOQIO010000106.1:0-63377 GCF_025567575.1 Paenibacillus baimaensis
CTCGATCCAGAGCTGTATGAAAGATGTATTCTTCACTTTGATGGCGTATTTTCAGCTTTACCATTTGGGGAGTAAACCCGAGAACAAAGCTACCGTACATGGATGGGTATCGAACGATTCGCCCTATGGTGAATCTGGAGACAGTGTTACCATTCTATGATCTTTACGATGCTTTCAGTGCAGTTGTTTGGTGCAAAACAGAGATGTCGAAAAAAATCAGCCTTTTCTTCAGGATAATATTTCCATCTTACGAAAATCAGTGGGGATTGATCAGACACGTTATTAGATGTCCGATAAGATGCAATTAGAAGAGGGTGCCCCTTGCCATTTTCATGGCTTTTGGGACACCCTCTAAAACGATTTCACCAGCTGCTATAGGCTTGGGTTCATTAATTCTGACTGCACCTGAAGTTGCAGTTTCTCAACAATTGAAAAATTCGTCGCAGCCGTATAAAAGGATTTAATCTGTGAATCGATGGCTTCAGCTGCCGCCAAATGTGAGGTGGCTTCCTTCATCTTTACCGAATATCGTTCTTTAATTGCAGCTATTTCAGCTGCATAGGTTTCATCCGTCCCTGGGGTCATGGTGCGTTCATACATATCCAAGATCTCATCCCCGTCCCGATCTGGAAAGTATTCATGAGGGGCGGTGCTGTCGAAAATGGCTGTGCTAAGTTTCGGGAAGATCAGCATATCTAGGCTGTTTGGATCAAAACCACAATGATACACTTGAACATCGATGCCTTTCTTCTCGGCCGCAGCAGCAAGCTTTTTCAGAAGCGTCGATTTACCGGATCCCGGTCTTCCTTTGATAAAAATCCGTCTGTTCAACGGAGCTGTCAAGCTTTGAATAAAATCAAACGCACCCTTCGGAGTAGCTGCCCCGAAAAACAAGTGACGTCCAATGGTTGGTGTCCAGTTTTCATGACCATCGTACAATTCCTGAATAAGTTCCTGCGTAATTTGGTCTGCCTTACCGAAGTCCATGCTTTCGAAATAAAATTTTTCCCATTCATCATGAATCCGTAAAGCGGTTGCAAAGGATTCATAGGCTTTGGAATAAGCATAGATAAGCTTTCCTTTGAGCTCTTCGATCATTCCAAGAGTCTCCGTGGAAATACCTCTGTTATCAAGCGCCACTCCGAAATCGAACTCAATGGTTGCAGCTGCGCCGCCCTCCATGCTCCACTCACTAGCTTGCCCATCGACAATACCAACTTTTAATTTGGTTGCAATAATGCCGTCCAGCTCATCCGGTCGAAGCGGGGAATGGAAGCATTGCACGTGCTGCCCTTTGTCCATCAGACTGTCCGCCAATTTGCGCAAGATTGTGGATTTACCTATACCAGGGGGACCTATTAGGACGAGAATCTTATCAAGCTCTTGGAAAGCCGATTTATACAAAAAATAAACTCCGTGTGCGGTATTACCGCGGGCAAAATAGTGGGATACATTTTCAATCAACATGAACACTCCTTTGCGCGCCCATCCTTTGACCAGCAAAATTCACATTTGTCATGAATCGGTAGGGGCAAAAGCACATATGGGATAGATGCCTATGCTTCAACTTATTCCGGTTGGCGCACAAAGGTGTTTAAAAGCTCTCGTTTTCGTAGGAGGCGTGGACCATTGGCTGGAAGCGAACTATATGTTTCTCTGGCATAAGCCGGATACGGCGTCCGTTATATAACCATATTGTCTGTTTTAAGCTGGAGATATCCAATAATCACTTTTTCGATGACTAAAACTTTTTGCATCTGGGCATCGGTCAATGTAAAAGTCTCCTGTCTCATAGTGACATTTTCACAGAAGAGTTACATGGTGACAATATCACAGCACAAAAACATGCACTTTACTTTTTCGAAGACGTGGATGCTGATTTTTGTTATAATCAATAAAATTCGTTTTTTATAAATTTAGATATAAGAGAAGGGGACATGCTCAATGTCAAGAATCATTAAAACCTTAACCATTGCCGGAAGCGACTCCAGTGGAGGCGCAGGCATTCAGGCGGACCTAAAAACCTTTGAAGAATATGGCACCTATGGATTCAGCGCATTGACAACAATAGTTACGATGGACCCTGACAACGGCTGGCATCACAATGTATATCCTATCGATGCCGCAATTGTTGCAGAGCAATTGAAGACTGTCTTTGCAGGCGGCCCGATGGATGCCATGAAGACCGGCATGCTGGGCAGTGTAGAAATTGTACGTGTAACAGAGCAAGCCATTAAGGGGAATCTCCAGACTAACGTGGTTATTGATCCGGTTATGGTTTGTAAGGGAGAAGACGAGGTGCTGAATCCCGAGAGCGCACAAGCGATTCGCGACCTGCTGTTGCCACTGGCTATAGTGGTCACACCTAATCTGTTCGAAGCTGGCGTACTGTCAGGACTTGGCAAGATTTCTTCAATTGAGGGCATGAAGGAAGCCGCCCGCCTGATTCACGGCCTCGGCGCACGTCATGTTGTCGTGAAAGGCGGCAAGGCGCTGGGCGGCGAACAAGCGGTTGATATCTTCTTCGATGGCACTGAATATACGATCCTCCAGACGGCCAAGATTGAGCCGGCTCACAACCACGGAGCGGGCTGCACCTTTGCCGCAGCAATTACTGGCGGCCTAGCTTGCGGCCTGTCCGTGAACGAAGCCGTGGCGAAGGCCAAGGATTTCGTCTCGGCAGCCATCCGGAATGGCTACACCTTTAACAAATATGTAGGACCTGTCTTCCACGGAGGCTACCGCCTGGAGAAGTAAGCCGCTCAGATAATGGCCCATAATTCATAGCCACCTGTTTGTATCTGACAGATCCTGAAAATGATTTGTACGGATTAAGTGGCTATTGAACAACCTCTCTGCCGGTTTCCGCAGATGTATAGATCGCTGATAAAATTTTAATCATATCAACCGGCAGATTGATAGGTTCTGCTCGCTGCTGGACGACTTCGATAAAATGTCTAAGATGCTCTCCGTGGCCTGGGGGCATCTTTTTTCAGGACAGGGTGACGTTCGTCAATTGGCCTGCTGCTTCGGAGTATAGCTGCAGCACACCAATCCGCAAATTGCTGCCCGCTT
The DNA here is from genome assembly GCF_025567575.1 of Paenibacillus baimaensis. Lineage (NCBI taxonomy): Bacteria > Bacillati > Bacillota > Bacilli > Caryophanales > Paenibacillaceae > Paenibacillus > Paenibacillus baimaensis. The sequence continues at coordinate 3,076 of NZ_JAOQIO010000106.1, forward strand.
TGGTGCCGCGGAGTTTGACGAAGTTCGCATCCTCAAGGATATTGGAGGCCCGGCTGAACTCAATTTGCAGTGAAGCTCCGTTCTCTTTCTTTTCACCGAAACGGCTGTGGACAGAGTTGGATATTTCATTATTAGCGAATTTGGTGTAGGTAGCGCCAGTAACAGCCACCGGCTTGGGATTGCCCATCAGCCATACAGCCAAATCGATGAAATGGACACCTAAGTCAATTAACGAGCCGCCACCCGAAAGCTCCTTCGTTGTTGAATTAATTGAGATCGCTGACGAGACCATTGAAACCTTCAAGCCGAGATGAAACGGTTTGAAGGTTTTTCATTTTATGTCCGGTATGGGCGTCATCTTTAGGGTGGGAGTCTCGAGCAGGTACGAAAAGATCCGATCGGAACCTCTCGCATATCATTTCCTGCGGCAGCCTCATGGTGTGTGTTTTTAAACTCTCGTTCTCCGTTGTATTGATCTTCAGTACCATTTTCAATAATTTTAGTGTATACCCATCTAGTTGTTCATCAACTTCGTTAAGAGCTGATATTATCGTGATAACATTAATTATATGGATATTATATTTCCGGACAAGCGCACCGTTTTCTTTCAGAAAGACGGCGTAACCGTTAATCCTTGTGGAATTATTTGAGATAGAAACGCTGTATAACTGGGCAAAAAAATAATGATTTAGTGTCCTTTCCACATGGACAATTAAATGAAACGGTGTTATAGTAAATAATTATAAACTCTTATTTAAAGCCGCTTTATAGGTTATTTTTTGTATCTGTACAGTGTACATTTGTTTTTGGAGAAATGACCGTATAGGATGCAAGGAACTAGCAGAATGCGAAAATTGAACATCCATAAGGGAGGAAAGTACAGTGACAAGTAAATTGCTAGGGCATTTCTTGCAAGAAAATTTATCCGAGTTAAAAAGCAAGGGATTGTACAACGTCATTCACCCGTTACAAAGCGCAAACGGTCCGATCATTACGATTAAAGGTAAGGAGCTCATTAACTTATCATCCAATAATTATTTGGGTTTGGCTACGGATGCGCGATTGATTGCTGCAGCGGTGGAAGCCACGCATAAATTTGGAGTAGGCGCAGGCGCGGTTAGATCCATTAACGGGACGCTCGACTTGCACGTCAAGCTGGAACAAAAGCTTGCTGAGTTTAAGCACACAGAAGCTGCAATCGCTTACCAATCCGGTTTTAATTGCAATATGGCTGCGATTTCTGGCGTTATGGATAAAGATGATGCCATTCTTTCAGATCAATTGAACCATGCTTCCATCATTGATGGGTGTAGACTCTCAAGAGCCAAAATTATTGCGTTTAACCATTCCGACATCGACGATTTGCGGGCGAAAGCCAAACAAGCCAAAGAATCTAGGTTATATAAGAAAATCATGGTGATTACAGATGGCGTCTTCTCGATGGATGGCGATATTGCAAAGCTCCCCGAAATTGCAGAAGTGGCAGAGGAATTTGAGCTCATCACTTATGTTGACGATGCGCATGGCTCCGGAGTTTTAGGAAAAGGTGCGGGAACTGTCAAACATTTTGGACTGTCGGACAAGATTGATTTTCAAATCGGGACCCTCTCCAAGGCGATCGGGGTCGTCGGCGGCTATGTGGCAGGAAGACAGGATCTAATCGATTGGCTAAAGGTAAGAAGCAGACCTTTTCTGTTCTCGACAGCGTTGCCTCCTGGAGATGTGGCTGCTTCCATCAGAGCCATTGAAATTCTGATGAGCAGTACGGAATTGCACGACAAGCTATGGGATAATGCAAACTATTTCAAGAAAGGCCTGAGGAAGCTGGGTTTCGACATTGGCCATAGTGATACGCCGATCACTCCGTGCATCATCGGTGAAGAGCAGAAGGCCCAGGAATTCAGTAAAAGGCTATTTGAAGAAGGTGTATATGCCAAAGCGATCGTATTGCCAACCGTACCTAAAAACACAGGCCGGGTAAGGAATATGCCGATAGCGGCACATACAACGGAGATGCTCGATCGTGCAGTTGCCATTTATGAAAAAGTTGGGAAAGAGATGGGGATCTTACAATGAAAAAAATATTAATCACCGGTGCTTTAGGTCAAATCGGTTCCGAGCTTACAACGAAACTGCGAGACATTTACGGTGCGGACAATGTCGTCGCAACAGACATCAGGAAAAATGAAGAAACGCAGCTTGCCCAATCAGGTCCCTATGAAGTGCTTGATGTCACGGATGCCAAAAGCATGTTTGACATTGCCGAAACGTATCAGGTCGATACCATTATGCACCTGGCTGCTTTGTTGTCAGCGATTGCGGAAACGAAACCGCTTTTCGCCTGGAATTTGAATATGGGCGGACTGGTCAATGCGCTGGAAGTTGCCAGAGAATTGCAATGCCAGTTCTTTACACCGAGCTCCATCGGGGCATTCGGTCCGACAACACCTAAAAACAATACACCGCAGGACACCGTCCAGCGGCCGACGACGATGTACGGCGTGAATAAAGTCGCCGGCGAGCTGCTATGTGACTATTACTACCACAAATTTGGCGTTGATACCAGAGGGCTGCGTTTTCCCGGATTAATTTCCTATGTCACACCTCCAGGCGGCGGCACAACTGACTATGCAGTGGAAATTTACTATGAAGCGATGAAGAACGTCAAATATACTTCGAATATTGGTAAAGGAACCTATATGGACATGATGTATATGCCAGACGCGTTGAATGCGATCATTGCCTTGATGGAAGCGGATAGTTCTACACTCATCCATAGAAATGCATTTAACATTACGGCCATGAGCGTTGAACCGGAGGATTTTGCAGCAGAAATTAAAAAGCATATCCCTGAATTCAAACTGGAGTACGCCATCGATGCTGCCCGTCAGAGCATAGCAGACAGCTGGCCCAACTCCATCGATGCTACGGCAGCCAAGCAAGAATGGGGCTTTAAAGCGGAATACGATCTTACCAAAATGACGGAAGACATGCTTGCGCAGTTGCGCCCTAAATTTTTACTCAAAGCAAATTAAGAGAGAGGGGGGTTCACTTCTGCCTGATTCAGGCTCAAACCCAATAATCGCCGTCACCCGTAAAATTTCCGGGTGACGATTCTTTAGGTTTGGTGATCGCCAATGCACAAATATTAGCTACGGTATTGCTGGAGGAAAGAGCGCAGCTTGTATCCGGGAGTACGGATAATCATCTCATGCTGTTGGTTGTTCGGACATGGGATTTGACTGGCAAGTAAGCGGAAGCATTGCTTGAGAGCGCTGGCATTACAGTGAGTAAGAACACCAACAAAGTACATTATCTAGATCACAAACTAAAATCCGACTTTGGTTCGCTTCTCGTTTTTAAAGGCGATTGGAGCAGTGTAATAGCGATGGTTACTGCTTCCCGCTCCATGTCTGTATGTTTCCCATCTGCTAACGAACGACAAAAGAGAAGTATTCTGAAGGAGCTCGGTGGAATAATAAACGCTGCTCTATCTGAGATTGATTGTAAGTTTGTTGGAGATTTGATTCTGACGGATTGACTGGCACATTGACAATTGATAGCTGGAGAACATCCCGATGTACAACCATGAACAGATTACTTTATGCATCATCGATGATATTAAGAGTGTGGTGGATGGATTAACCGCGATTGAATGGGCTGATGAGCATGGCATTACGCTCGTTGGTTCTTCAGCTAATGGATAGGATGGACTTGAGCTTGTGAAGCGTGTCAAACCAGACCTGATTATTACGGATATCCGCATGCCCAAGATGGATGGTCTTAACATGCTGCGAGCGATTCTCGAGCTGAACCATTCGTGCAAGGTCATTCTCATCAGCGGCTACACCGATTTTGAGTATGCCAAGCAGGCTGTTCAGCTAGAAGCTTTCGACTTTGTCGTCAAACCCTTTACGGAAGAAGATATTACAGAAGTGATCCTGAAGGCTAAGCTGCAAATCATACAGGAAAGGTCAAGGCTTCTTAAAGTGCAAGATATGGAGATTAAGTTGCGGGAGAGCATGCCTGTGCTCAGGGAGGAATATTTTGCTCTTCTGGTGAATCATCCACCCGATTTACCAAGTGAAAAAGAATAATTAGAAACACTAGTAGATAATGGAGTAATAATAGACGATTTTGAAGAAGGTCCAGCCTTCGAAGATAAAGATTTTTCGTTTCTTGTCGACACACCTTCAATTAGCAATTTCCATTTTCCATTATCTTTTATTAAGTGTATAGAAACAACTTCGGTGGTTTGAGTATCATCTTTTCGATTTAATGCAATGTTCGCGATCCATTTTTCCCCGTCTTGCTTAAAATCAATTAACTTTGAATCAGAAAACGGGTTGTTGTTCAGTACCTGGTTATATAACAATTTTTGTTTGTCAGGCGAGACTCGGATATCTGTAACCCATTGAACCATTTCATTAACATCTTTCTTTTCGACCGCGCTAATATAGTTTTTAACAGATTGTTTTACTGCGGCTTCCTCTGATGATACAGCACTTGCACTTGTAGTACTAAATAGTGATACAGAAGAGATAAGAAAAAGAGCCATAGTTCCCAAAAACGACGTGTAATCTTTTTTTCCTTAAATGGAATAATTTAGGTGATTTGTCACCTTAACATATTTATTATAAAATACCTTTTTTGATATATTATGTATATATAATTTTCGTTTAACTATTATCTATGTTTAAATGAATAGTATGTAAAATGGTAGATTCCAATCTTTTAGATAGGAGTTTTAATTATGGCACCCCTTAGGGAAAGTGAGAGGAAAGAGGAAATAAGAGTCATTTACATGGAGATATGGGACAAAATGCAGAGTTTCGATGAATCATATGCGGAGTCTTATTATAAAATTTGTTTAAAAAATTTAGGGAGAGAGGAGAAAGAGTTTTTTGGCCCGTCCTTGAACATGAATTCGGTAGACACTGATTTTTTTAAATCAAAAGGTTTTTGGATTGCCGCTTTTGCTGGAGTACTAATAATTGTACTTCTTGTTTTTTTTATTCTGTGGTTTTCTTTACTCGTCGAATAAGAGATCTTGATTGTACGTTGCTTATATCAGCTGTGCTGAAACTACCCTTCACGCTCTTCACCTTCTACTCAACAACCGAAGTGTAGTAACTCGCTCCTGCCAAAAGATCAAAAATCAGACCACTGTTATCCACAGCGCCTATAAGGGTAATATCAGCGTCATCCGGATCGGTGAACCATTTTACGAAGTTTGCCGTTCTAGCATTGGATAAAGCGAAAACCGAGCAGCTGCAAACAAATGAAGCGGACTTTGACGATATCAAAGGGCAATGGTACGAATCGAACGTGCGGGAACTGGTGAAACTCGGCGCGATAAACGGTTATCCAGACAACACATTTAAGCCTGATGCGAACATCACAAGAGCGGAATTCGTAACTGTTATCGTCCAAGCGTTCCAGCTTGGGGAGCAAGAAGGCAAAACCTTTGCCGATACGGAAACACACTGGGCAGAATTCCAATACCAGGCGAAAAAATGGAGCTATGAGCGCCATGTCGTGGTAAAGATGGAAAAGACCGCAGGTGAACTACTGTCGCCGGGGATAAACTGGGAGTTTGCCGATGGAAACCATGCCAGCTTTGTACCGGGGGCATCCATTCGATCTGGATGATAAAAATACTGGAATTCAACACAAACGCCAAGGTTTCCAAAATATTCGATCTGTGATGGATACGGAGCCTTTGAAAACAGAAACTGGAATTTTTGGCTAAAATGAAGCCAGCGGATCAGATATCGTTATCGCAGAAGCACAAAAGCAGCTTAATGAATGGAACAGCTCCAAATAATCATCCCGGGTATACAGCAACACTTCGGAATGGGTTTTTGAACAAAGCAGCCATACGATACAACCTAAGTTGATCGAAGGGGCTCTAGTTCCTTATTGTTGATTTACATTGTAACAGGTCTTTGTTTTCAACTATACTGAAATTGAGAAATTCTTGTATATCTTGTGGGGTGTTGATCCAAACCCAGGAAACTTTCAATAAAATTGTGCTGTACCAGATGAAATACAATATTAAGTTAAATGAGATTGGTAAATTTCAAGATGATATCGTCATTCCCAACCCGGCAAAAGGATTAACAGCGCGGTAGTGGTCAATATTAAATCGCATTGGCTTTTTAATAATATTGAGCTCATAAACAGTGATTTTGGCAAGGATAAGCATTTAATTTTTGGTGTATGACCGAAAATAGCGTGGAAAGGAGCTGCTTTCGCAACGATGAAGATAATAGATAAACATGCGGTTTCACTAGCATCAATCAACGCCGAGGAGTCGCTTGATGCAGAAGCAGCCCAACTGGCACGCCTGATCTATAACCTTGCTCCACATGACGGTACCTTCAGCCAGCGCATCCCCGGTTTGAGCATCGGGCGCTATTCGCGAATAGAAACGGACTACGTGAAAACCTTCTATTTGCCCTCTTTGTTAATCGTTGCACAAGGGGCAAAGGCCATAACGTTGGGGCAGGAGGTCTATGGATTCAACAGGTCGAATATGCTTATGCTCCCCGTTGCCCTGCCGGTCGCTCTTCAGACCACACAGGCAAGTCCATCCGAGCCGTTCCTCGGGGTTAGGCTGGATCTCGACCCGCAGAGGATCGCGGAGCTGGTCCTGAAAGTGTACCCCCAGGGCCTGCCTCCAATTCGTCAGCGGAGTGCGGGTTACGTTATGGCCGCTGATTTGGGCATTGTTAATGCGGTGAGAAGGCTGTTGGAGTATCTGCCTAATCCTGGAGATGCTGAATTGCTTGCCCCACTCGTGATGGATGAGATTGTGCTGCGAGTCCTGCGTGGTCCCATCGGCGTTCACTTGGCTGAGATTGGTTTTGCGGATTCAGGTGTGCAGCGAGTTACAAAAGCCATTGCCTGGCTCCGCGACAACTTCGCCCAGCAGATGAAGGTTGCCGATTTGGCCGAGCTGGTACACATGAGTGTGTCTTCATTTCATGAGCATTTTAAGGGAGTCACTTCGATGAGCCCGCTGCAATACCAAAAAGCACTGCGCCTTCATGAAGCAAGACGGCTGATGGTCGTTAGCTCAATGGATGCCACATCTGCATGCCAGCTAGTGGGGTATGTTAGCACCCCCCAATTTAGCCGGGACTACAGCCGCTTTTTCGGAAGCCCGCCAAGCAGAGACATTGCTAGATGGCGTCAACAAACACAGATACTTTCCTCTCTTAACCCGCGGCCATAAGGCTTTGCGGGTTTTTAGTTCTTCTTGGAGGATCAGGCAAAAAGTGACGTGGAACAGGCAAACCTCTGGGCGAAACGAAGACTATAATGAGTTTAGAGTTTAGACTTGAGGCCAACGGTGCAGATCGTTTTTGTGCCCCCGCGGCGATTCAAGCAGCTCTACTACTAAACAGCTTAAGGAGGACTTCACTATGCGTGTTTTTGTTACTGGCGCGACAGGCTTCATCGGCTCTGCCATCGTACGCGAATTGATCGACGCAGGGCACGAGGTGCTTGGACTCGCTCGCTCGGATGAGGCCGCCGCATCGCTTGCCGCGGTTGGAGCCGCAGTACATCGCGGCGGTCTGGATGATCTCGACAGCCTGAGGCGCGGAGCGGATGCAGCGGATGGCGTCATTCACACCGCCTTCATTCACAACTTTTCGGCCATTGCGGCAGCAGGTAAGACGGACAGGCTTGCGATCGAGGCATTCGGCGCAGTGCTCGCCAACTCTGGCCGCCCCTTGGTTGTCACCTCCGCGATCGGGCTTCTTACGCCGGGTCGCCTCGGGACGGAAGAAGATGCGGCCGATTCTAATTCCGCCGGTTCGCACCGCGTAGCTTCGGAAGCGGCAGCGCTTTCGATGGTGTCGCAAGGCGTGCGCGTATCGGTGGTAAGGCTTCCCCCATCGGTACATGGCGATGGGGATCACGGCTTCGTCCCGGCCTTGATCAATGCCGCCCGAAGATCGGGTTTCTCCGCCTATGTGGGCGATGGCGCTAACCGTTGGTCCGCTGTGCATCGACTTGATGCTGCACGTCTCTATCGGTTGGCGCTTGAGACGGCACCTACAGGTACCGTACTGCACGCGATTGGCGAAGAGGGCGTGCCCATTCGTGACATCGCCAGCATAATCGGCCATCGTCTGAATGTGCCAGTTATCGGCCAATCTCCAGAGGAAGCAGCCGACCATTTTGGTTGGCTGGCGCACTTTGTTTCGATGGACGCTCCGGCGTCAAGTGTCCTGACACAGAAGCGGTTCGGGTGGTTTCCCGTACAGCCAGCACTCATTCCAGACCTCGACCGGGAGCAGTACTTTACAACTTGACTGCTGGAGAAGAAAAACAAAAAAACTTCAATCGAATGATTTACAGCGTCAGTCTAGGACTTTCTTTTCTCGTCTATAACTGGCGCTGTTTCGATTTCGTGGGCAGTCTAATACTTAATTTATAGAGTCTATCGGTTTAGGAGCACCTAAGATTTTGGCTGCAAGGGCTGTGAGCTGTGAACGTTCCGTTCAACGATTTGTCAAGGTTGAGTTGAAAGCGATTGTTAATAGTTACCAATTGGTGTCGAGCAAACTGATGTACATATATTGGAGAACCGAAGTGAACGTCATGCAATATGTATTCAAGGTCAAACTTTATATCAGTGACAATGCGAATGCAAAAGTCAAATAGTCTATTGACAATGATCGATCGTTCGATTATATTTTTGAGTATGAAAACTAAATCCGAAAGCAAAGTGAACCTTATTTATCAGGCTACGATCGAACTTCTCAATGAAAGTGGCCTTTCTGAAATATCCATCTCAAAAATTGCTAAAAGGGCGAATATCTCTTCTTCGATCATTTATTTTTATTTTGAAAGCAAAGAGGATATGCTGATCAAATTGTATTTTCTGCTCAAGGATCAAATGCACCAGCTCATGTTTCATGGTGTAACAGAGAGTACACCCGTAAAAGTGGGGTTTGAGAATATTTTGCGAAATTATTCAAATTATATATTAAATAATAAGGACAGCTTTTTGTTAATGGAACAGTTTATCGGCTCACCCTTTATACGTAAAAACTGTAAGGATCAAAATGGTGGTGTGTTTAAGCCGATGTACCCTTTGTTTGAAAGGGGAATTAAAGAAGGTTTTTTCAAGGATTTGGAAACGAATCTATTGGTTACATACTCCTGTTTACCTTTTGCTGAAATGGGAAAAGAGTATTTAAATGGGGCGTATGAGTTTAATTCAATAAACATTGAGAAAATGATTCAAATGAGCTGGGATGCTATTAAAGTATAATCAGCTCTTTTTTTAAATTAAATTGATCGATCGTTCGATATATTTTTTTAGATCATTCTGATCGATCGTTCGATAAATTTAAGGGGGTGATTTTCATTTTTGCAATCGAATGTTCAAGGCATGGATTCCCATAGGGTGAGAAGTAATCCAAAAGAAGAAACTGTATGATTTCAAACAATAAAAACAATAGATTTGACAAACAAAGGGGATCAATTATTTCATGAAGAACTACAAATGGATTATTTACTTGCTTGCATTAGGCGCAACTGTGGTCGGTACGGCCGAATCAATTATTACAGGTATTCTGGACATGATTGCCACTGATATAAATGTCTCTATTGGCTTAGCTGGACAATTGGTTGCCATGTATTCGATAGCCTACGCGATAGGAACGCCAATTGTAATCGCACTCACTTCAAAAACAGATCGAAAAAAGCTGCTGTTCATAGCACTTCTTACCTTCCTTATCGGTAATGTCATCGCTGTCCTGAGCCCTAACTTTACTATATTGATGATATCCCGTGCTATTTTGGGTGTGAGTGCGGGGGTATTCGCGGTAGTGGCTTTGGGGATTGCCGCACAAATTGCTCCTCCAGAGAAAAGAGGAGGTGCGATTGGCACGATCTTGATGGGTACGAGTCTTGCGCTCGTTGTCGGCCTTCCTTTAGGAACCTTAATTGGTGAATATATGGGGTGGCGCTGGATCTTCGCAATTCTTGGAATTATCACCATCATTCCTATTATTGCGATTGTAAAAGCAATACCTAAAATGTCTGGACAAGAAACGATTCCTTTATCCAAGCAATTGTCTGTTCTCAAAGATTTCAAAGTAATCAGCGGTTTATTAACTTCCCTGTTCTTTATTACCGGTTACTCTGTTGTTTCCACATACCTTGCGCCGTTACTACGCGAAAATGCTGGCCTCAATACCAATACGATTAGTCTCGTCTTGCTTGGCATGGGTTTAATGGCTGTTGTAGGAGCACGTGTTGGAGGCTACGGCGCTGATAAATGGGGAATTGCCCCTACACTGATTGTCAGTCTGTTGATTCATGTTATTGCCTTGTTCTTCCTCCCGTTCGCTGCGGTTACTTTTGTAGGTGCCCTGTTTATTCTTGCAATCTGGATGTTTGGAGCTTGGACAACTGCTCCTGCACAACAGTTCTATCTGGTAACTACGGCCCCTAAATCAACCGAAATTATACTGAGCTTGAACTCATCCGCCTTCCACCTTGGTGTTGCCTTGGGTGCAGCTTTGGGCGGAGTGGTTGTAGAGCGGTTAACCTTGTCGTCGATCGGCTGGGTCGGTGGTTTAGTCGTCATACTTGCAACTGTATTTGCAATGATTTCTATATTAATGGGAAAGAAAAAAGCATCAGATGTACTTGAGAGCGAGTAAGAAAAGATTAATTTAATACCAAAAAGCAAAGTCGAAGTCTTTAATACGGAAAGGGGATTCACCATGGAAAAAAGAGCATTAGGATCAAGAGGGTTGGAAGTACCCGCCCTTGGATTAGGGTGAATGAGCATGCCCGATTTTTATAGCGGCTGGGATGATCAGGAATCCATACATACGGTTCATCGCGCATTGTATCATTTAAGATTTGAATCTCTGTTGTAGTCTTATTCATTTGACGTAATGCTACCGCCGGGCACGGGCACTTCCCAACGCATCAAGCGCCAGCCGGCCGACGGTCGTCGTCAGATACGCCGCGAGGTCACCGATGTCAGCCGGATGATCCATTCACTGCACCCGCAGCCATGCTTCCTGAACGCAATCCTCGGCTTCGGCGATGGAGCCGACAATCACATAAGCCACCCTCAGCAGACGGGGGCGATGGGCTTCAAACGCCCGCGAAAGCGCGTCGCTGTTAATCGGGTTTAGAAAGCTCGCTTTTCCGTATTGCTCACTCATCGATAACGCTCCTTCTCTTTTGCACATTCGGAGAATCTCAGTTTTCCACGAATATCCGGCCGGTTCGCCGTTAGCGCTCCGGCACGCAGCTTCCTTTTGATATTTCCGAACAACGGGATCGGAAGAAGCAGCCCCCGCGTACCGGTGGTAACCGTACGCCAAATGCGAGCCAGCTCAAGAGCGTCTATGATCTCGGGTCCCGCGATTTCTATACGCCCTTTCCGTGGCGTAGCCTCTGCCGCGTTGGCGACCGTTTGAGCTACCTCGGAGACAGCGACAGTTTGCAACGGCATATGTGGCAGCGGCAGCATCTTCAAACGCCCGGCTTGCACAAGCATTGCTGCGATATATTCGTGAAACTGCGTCGCGCGCACAATCGTATAAGGCACTTTTCCATGTTCGATAACGCGCTCCTGCTCCATTTTGACGCGGTAATATTTGAACGGTACTTTTTCGCAGCCAATAATAGAAACGCATATATGGTGGCCGACTCCGACCTCTTCTTCAGCGGCGAGCAGCCGACGTGAGCCGTTGACCAAAATTTCTTCGGCTTGCTTCTGTGCGTGCTGGCATCGACGACAACGTCGCAGCATTTCAAAGCGGAAGTCAGTCCTTCCCCTGTGATCAGATCGATCCGATGTTCGCGCGCATTCCGGCTTAGCAGGCGAACTTCATGGCCCCTTAGGCGCAATTCCTTGACGACGTGGCGACCCAACATCCCGGTCTCTCCAACGACAGCGATTTTCATCTCCATTCCTCCTTCGCCAGTGTTCCTGTTACACTCTAAAGACGACGCAGCAATCCGGAATGTGACATGGCTGAACCCACGAAGTCCCATAAGCATAAAAACTAGTGTCGATCCGGGGGACTTCTTTGTTTTGGGCGGTCAACTTGTCTACGTGGCTGAGAAGGAGGATGAGTTTCAAGCACGAATGGCCATCCTGATCCCAGACTCAGAGTCATATATTCCAACGGTACTGAAAAGCAATCTCCTGCTCAGGTCTTTGCAGTGTGCGCTGTACAAAGACGAGGCTGGACGCCGCTTGACTGTGCCGCTTACCGGGCCATTGTTCAGCGAAACGTGGGATTGGGGATGTCGAAAATGGTACGATCTATGTCTTGCGGAGCTTGTCCAATCATCCCTTCGTTGAGGAGCATCGCAAATTGATTCACAAAATTGGCGTTACGGGCGGTAAAGTTGAAACCCGTATCGCGGGTGCGGCGCACGATGCCACATTATCAACATAGGAGCGTGCCAAATAGCATAAATTTAAAAACTATTAAATAAACACGCAGAATGAATTACAACTTCCTCTATGATCACCCGCACAAACAATGATATTACACATATTCCTTCTATGAGGATTATCGAACTATACTTTAAATAGACACACTAAAATCATTAAATGGATTAGGATTGAAATAAGACGTTAAAAGATTTTTTTAGTAGCATAGGAATCTAACAAAAAAAGCCCTCAAGATAAAATATCTTTACAGGCTCATAAAATTTTAATGGAAATATTGGAGACAGCAATTTAAAGAGTATACGGAAGAATTAAAGTTAGTTGAGATAAAAGCGAATTGTGCTTAATTAAAAGAATGGTTGAAAATTAAATGATAAAAGAAGGCTTCTGAGGTTGTACTTTTAATCAGGACATATTATGTCACAGGTGCAAATTATTTCGTTTTCTTTTCAAATACCCTTATTTCTTCGCCTTACTTTCAAGTGCAAAAAGTATCTATAGAATGCCGCTTCAGATGATGCTAACTTAAAGTTTGCAAGCAGAGATTATAAAGAAGGAGGAACAAATTGATGAGCCACACTGATGGAGGGCAACGTAAACAAGGGATTGTCGATTGCGATGTTCATGTATATCCCAAACATGCAGATGAACTGAAGCAATATATGCCGCAGCCTTGGAGAGACCGTTATAAGCCGGGTGGTAGAGGCTTTTACGAAAACCCGGGTCATGGATCCCGTTTGGACGCAATACCACCTGGAGGGGGTGGTACAGGAACAGATCCTGCCTTTTTGCGGAAACAACTTATAGATGAGTATGGGGTCGATCATGCGATCCTGCTGCCTCGAGCCTTCTGTAATATGCATCCTGATCCCGATTACGCTTCAGCTATAGCGTCGGCCTATAATGACTGGCTGGCTGATACATGGCTTGGCAAATACAACATGGATGGCGTATTCAAGGGTTCCATCACCATTGCCCATCAAGATCCTGCGGTCGCTGCCAAAGAAATCGACCGTTGGGCAGGACATCCCCACTTCGTGCAGGTTATGACCGATTCCGGAGCCCGTGCACCGTTCGGACAGCGTCAATATTATCCCATCTACGAAGCGTGCGAACGTAACGGGTTTCCTTTTGCCATTCATCCTGGGACGGACGGTATGGGTATCAATGAACAGCCATCACCCGGCTATCCGACCCATTACATCGAATGGCATACTTGTCTGTCATTAAGCTTTCAAGCGCATCTAGTCAGCTTCCTTACTGAAGGTGTGTTCGAGAAATTCCCCAAGTTCAAGGTTGTGCTTGTAGAAGGTGGCGTATCTTGGGTGCCAACACTTTTATGGCGCTTGGATGCGGAATATAAAGGATTACGATTCGAAGTACCATGGCTAACCAAAAGACCATCTGAATATTTACGGGACCACCTTCGAGTGACATCGCAGCCGATCGAACGTCCGGATAATGACCAGTACTTGCTGCAAATTTTGGAGATGATGGATGCCAAAAATATCCTGATGTTTTCCAGCGATTATCCGCATTGGGACTTCGATTCACCGACAAGGGCGTTTCCAAAACTACCAGCAGAACTTTACAACCGAATTTTTTCAGACAACGCCAGAGAGCTTTATGGACTGTGAGGAGGCGAAACGAATGACAAATCATATCGTGGGTACAACGAGCGAGATTCCTCCTGGCGCAAGAAAAATTGTTCAAGTGGAGAGTCGATCAATCGGTGTGTTCAATGTTAAAGGTACTTACTATGCAATCCGGAACAACTGCCCGCATCAAGGGGCTCCGCTTTGCCAAGGCCGATTAACAGGGTTGGCCATGAATTCCATGCCGGGAGAATACAACTATGGTCGCGAAGGTGAAATCATAACTTGTCCCTGGCATGGATGGGAGTTCGATCTTACAAATGGCAAGTCCATATACGACCCTCAAAAATGTTTGGTGAAAACCTATGAAGTCATTGTTGAGCATCAAGCAGCATCGCAACCCTGGACGAATGCTGCTACCATGCAGATCGAACAGGAAACGATGATCGAGACTTTTCCGGTAACTGTGGAGGATAACTGGGTCATTATTCACCTGTAAGACCTTAATGTCGTATTAAGAATGAAATTAGGAAGGTAAGGATGTGAGACGGGTATGCAAAAAGCATTGTCCCCTCAAGAAACAATAGCTCATAGCCGTTCGCCGGGGGGCTTCGGACTGTGGCAGCAATTAATGAAATACCGGTACATTTATTTGCTGACGCTGCCCGGTATGCTGTACTTTATCCTGTTCAAATTCGGCCCTATGTGGGGGCTGCTCATATCGTTTCAAGATTATAATCCGTTTCAAGGGTTTTGGGGCAGTGACTGGGTGGGCTTCAAGCATTTCCACGAGCTGTTTGCAAGCGAATATTTTTATATTATGGCTCGTAATACGTTTCTAATCAACATTTTCGGGCTGGTGTTTTCCTTTCCGCTGCCGGTCTTGCTCGCGCTCATGCTGAATGAAATCCGACACGAGACATTTAAACGAATCAATCAGACGATTATTTATTTGCCTCATTTTTTGTCTTGGGTGGTAGTAGCCAGTATGACCTTCTTTATGCTTTCGACCGATGTGGGCATTATCAATAAGATCATGATCGGTTTCGGATTGAAGCCGATTTCCTTCTTATCGAATCCAAGCTATTTCTGGGGATTAATTACCGCGCAGGGCATTTGGAAAGACGCGGGCTGGGGAACGATCATTTTTCTCGCGGCCATGGCGGGCGTCGATCCCCAACGTTATGAAGCGGCGGTTGTGGACGGCGCATCGCGAATGAGGCAGATCTGGCATATTACGTTGCCGGCGATCCGGCCGACCATTATCATCCTACTCATATTGCGGCTGGGCCATATAGCGGATGTTGGGTTTGAGCAGCTGCTGCTTATGCAAAACTCACTTGTTTTACCAGTAGCCGAAGTGTTCGACACCTACGCCTTTAATCAAGGCATCGTCCGCGGTCAAATCAGCGTCGGGGTAGCCGTAGGGATGTTTAAAGGTCTGGTTGGCTTGATTCTGGTGATGAGCTCCAATTATATCATTAAGAAAATGGGCCATGAAGGTATTTATTAGACAAGTGAGGGGGATAGAGCGTGAGTTTTGTTCAAAAGAAAGGATTAACGGTCGGCGATTATGTGAATTATTCCCTGCTGCTGTTGGTTTCGTTGATTTGCATCTTTCCCTTTTTCTATGTGTTCAGCGTGTCCTTTACCGATCCGAAGGTATATATTCCGCTTCAATTTTATGTATTTCCGGAAAAATGGTCGCTCGCGTCTTATAAATATATTTTATCTACAAACAGCTTTATTAACGCTATGAACAGCACGATATTCGTTACGGTAGTGGGAACGGCCCTGAATTTGGTCTTTACCTTTACCATGGCTTACGGATTGACCAAAACAGGGCTTCCTGGACGTTCTCTCATGTTGGGAGCGGTTGTGTTTACGCTTGTATTCAGCGCAGGTCTGGTTCCAAGCTATTTGCTAGTCAAGCAATTGGGATTGCTGAATTCATATTGGTCGCTCATTTGGCCGGGCTTAACGAATGCATGGAGCTTGATTGTAGTCAAAAGTTTTATGGATTCACTACCCAAGGAGCTGGAGGATGCAGCACGAATAGATGGCTGTACAGATTTGGGGGTGTTTCTGCGGATCGTCATTCCCCTGTCAATGCCCGCAATTGCCGCTTTTACATTATTTTTCGCAGTAGCTCATTGGAATACTTATTTTAACGCGTTGATTTATTTGTCCGATGCCAAAAAATGGACGCTGCAGGTTCTTGTAAAAACGCTTGTCATTGACTCCGACTCCAACGGCGTAGGGGCATCGGGAGCAAGCGAGCAGGGGATTGTACCGCAGGAAACGATCCGTATGGCGGCTATTATGCTGTCGATGGCACCGATTTTGATCGTGTATCCGTTTTTACAAAAATATTTCGCGCAGGGTGTTTTATTAGGCTCTGTAAAAGGATGAGAAGTGAAGTTGACAAGCACAGCAAACCGATAAAATGGAGGTTATACGACTATGGCTGGACAATCAAAACCGCAAGTGGCTTACGGAGCGGTATATTTCCGCAAATCAAATCCTCCCGGGCAGGACTGGGAACGCGATTACGCGCAAGCAGCCAAGGACGGGATGAACATCTTCCGTCATTGGTTCATGTGGGGTAATATTGAAGTTGCACCAGGCGTCTACGATTGGGAGGATTACGACCGGCACATGGATCTGGCCTCACAATACGGGATACGGACGATCATTGCAGAGATGATCTCGTTCATTCCTCAATGGATGTACCGTACGCACAGCCATCTGCTGGAGATTAATGCCGACGGCAGCAAGGTGCACGGAGAGATGAATGGCAGCAGTGCGACAGGCGGATCGTCGGGAGGCTCTGGTGGGGCCTTGTGTCTTGATTTTGCAGAGGCGAAGGAGCATGCCGGACGGTTTTTAAGAGAGCTGGTAACGCGGTATAAGGATCACCCCGGCATGTACGGGTATGATGTATGGAACGAATGCAATTACAGCCCCAACATCGGCTACTCTTCGGCGACGCAAGCCAAATTCAGAGAATGGCTGGAGCTGAAATACGGAAGCTTGAAGAAGCTGAATAAGGCATGGAATAGATATACCTACGCATCTTGGGAGGATGTTCAGGCGCCGAAGCAAATCGCACAATTTCCCGAATGCATGGATTGGCTGCAGTTCAAAAAAGAGAATTTTCATAACCATATGCAGTGGCGTATCGATTTGATCCGCAGTCTGGACAATGACAATCTGATCACCGCCCACGGAATTGCCGCGAGTCTCGAATCGATGGCTTCAGGCGGTTCGGACGATTGGCTCGCCGCCTCCAAGGTCGAGAGTTACGGCATGACCTGGGTAACGGCACGCAAAGGCAGCGAGCCGTGGAAGCAGGCACACGCTATCGATTTGCTGAGGGCATCGTCGAGACGCAAGCCCTTCTGGCATGCCGAGATGCAGGGAGGGCCGCTATGGCTGCAGCCTCAAGTAATTGGCCGTGCTAAGGAGGACGGACGGGTAGCGGCGCCGGAAGATGTTCGCCTGTGGAACTTGACATCATTGGCCGGAGGAGCGCGCGGTGTTTTATATTTGCGCTGGAGATCGCTGCTGGACGGACCGCTGTTCGGCGCTTTCGGCCTGTATGACATGAACGGGTTGCCGAATCCGCGCTCAGAGATGGCACGCACGATTGCTCAATGGTCCAATGCGCCGGAACAAGCAAGTCTGATGAGCACACAACCAATTCAAGCCGACATCGGCATCGTGGTCGTGCCTGAAACGCAGGTATTTAATCATTTGCTTCAACAGGCAGGAGAAGGTAAGTATTATACAAAATGTATGTATGGAGCTTACCGCGGATTTTTTGATAACCATATCCAGGCGGATTGGGTGCATATCGACCATATTGATGAATATTCGGCCTTATATCTGCCGTATCCGATTATGCTGACGGCTGAGCAAGCAGGGCAACTGGCCGATTGGGTGAAACGTGGCGGTACCTTGATCTCGGAGGGCTGCCCCGCCTACTTCGGGGACCGTGGAACTGTCGGTGTTATCCAGCCGAATCATGGCTTGGACCAGGTATTCGGCGCCGTTCAGCACGAAGTGGAATTTATGCCGGATATCACCCATACTTTGAGATTTAACTGGGGAGGAGGGGAGATAGGCGGCGGTTTATTCCGTCAATCATACAAACCGCTAACCGGAAAAGTGTGCGGTACCTATACGGACGGAAGTGCGGCGGTAATTGAGCATAGATATGGGGACGGCAAAGTTTTACTGATCGGCACCTTTCCTTCTGAAGCATATCAGCGTACCGAAGATCCAGGTACCCGCAGCTTTTTCAGGAATGTGCTGGCTTGGGCCGGAATAAAGCCGCAGGTTACGGTCTCCTCCGGACACCTTCAAGTAAGACTGCAAAGCGGTGATGCAGGTAAATATGCATGGATTATTAATCCGCATCATGAGCCGGTGAGTTCCTTTATTCAAATATCAGAAGCATTCGGTCCTGTAGCAGTTAAGAGCGTAATGTGGGGTGAATTTAGCGGCAGCGTGACAAACGGTCAGTTTGAGATTACGGTGCCAGCCAAGGATGCGGTTATTTTAGAGCTTTAGGTGAAAGGAAGGGGATTTAGCAGTGCGAAAAATATTTTTATACCGGAGAAGGGGAGAATTCCCAATGAAAAAACAATGGAAAACAAAAAAAACAATCGCTGTATGGGCAGTAGTGTCATTAATGGCTAGTACAACGGCCGGGTGCAGTGGAGGGGAACCGAAGACGGCAGAGCCTGCTGCTGGCGAAACCAAAGCGCCTCTCAGTATCAAAATGCTGGCCCCGCTCTATGAAGAAGTGCCCGATATGAAAAACCAATATTGGACCGAGCTGCAAAAAATGACCAATTCCAAACTCGATATTCAATGGGCGCCTTCCGGTGATTATGATACCAAATTTGATTTGGTGCTCGCCTCAGGTGACATCCCTGAGGTCATTGTCGGTAATAGCATTAGCCGTCCAACGCTTGCAACCGCTATCAAACAAGGGGCCTTCTGGGATTTGACTCCACTGTTGGGCGATTTCAAGGATTATCCGAATCTTAAAAAAAATGCGGATATTGGAGTATTTAAACTAGCGAGGATTGATGGGAAAGTATGGGGTATTCCCCGCATGCGTTCCGAGATTGATTTGAGTCTGAAATTTCGCAAGGATTGGGCTGATAAATTGGGTCTACCGCTCCCGAAAACATTGGATGAATATGCGGCCGTGATGAAGAAAATTATTGAAAGTGACCCTGATGGCAACGGTAAAAAAGATACACTTGGCCTCATCGGTCACGGCGGGATTGTGGATGACGCTACAGGTCCCTTTGAAGCTGCCTTTGGGGGGTTCACTCCCACATACGATGAGGATAAGGGCCTAATTTTCCACACGCTTACTCCCCAATACGCGGACATGATCGAGTGGTTCAGCAAGCTGTATAAGGACGGTGTTTTGGCCCAGGAATTTTCGGTTATGAAAAAGACGCAGGCTGAGGAATTATACAATACGGGTCGTGCAGTTTCTTATGGACGCAATACATGGCGCGACTGGAGTATGGAGCAGGAAATAAAAAAAACACAAAAGAATGCGGAAGTCGTCAGTCTGCAGCTGCAGGGACCTAAAGGCCCGAATATTCTATTGGGCGTACCCATTAACGCAGCATTCTATATTTCAAAAAAAGTACCTGAAGAGAAGGTCAAGCAGTTATTGAAGTATTTTGAAACTACGGCCTCAACCGAGGTTATGGCGTTCGCTTATCAGGGAATTAAGGACGTACACTATAAGATGGTTGACGGACAACCGATGCTGACTGAGCAGGGAACCAAAGAGGTCAATGTTACCAGCTTGCAGCCGTTGGCGTTAGCCTTTGATAAGTGGGTGAAGGTTAATAATCCGTCCGCTCCGAAAGCATATAACGATGCCAAGAAAAAGGAGGTTGAAGTCTACGAGAAAATTGGAGCAAAAAATCCATTCAACTGGCTTACTTCGGCTACATGGACATCCGTATGGCCTAAATATGACAGTGAGTTCAAAACGATGCAAACAAAAGCCATAGTAGGTCAAATTTCTGTGGACGAATTTAAAGCCTATGCAGAGAAGCTGCGTAAGACACCTGAGTTGAAGAAAGCGTTTCAAGAATTTGCCGAAGCCGAGAAGGAATTTAATAAGTAGGAATCGAACATGTTAGGCTAAGGGTGAGGCTTTGGGCCTCACCTGTTCACGTTGATCAAACTATGAACTGGAGGGCTTTCATGGTTAACGGGTGGCAACGTGTGTGGAAATCGATATTTACTCCGTCTAATGATTATAAAGGCGTGTTTCTACACCGAATGATCTGGCTCGGCTGTATTTCGGCATGTATTCCGGTGATTATAGGAGGAACTATTTACTACCAGACCTCCATGAGTCAAATGTACAAGCAAATTAGAGATGAAAGCCAGGTCTCGTTAACTTTGGTTAACGACCGGATGGAGCGCATCTTAGAGCGGGTCGAGCAAGAGTCGCTTAACCTGTCCATGGAGCCTATTGTGACAGAAACTTTTTTTGCTGCGGATGTTAAAAAGCAATACATTTACCAAAAACTAATATTGGACAGCATGCTGCGCAAAAAAAATGCCTCAGAGGCAGTCGGCGAAATCATTCTGTATAATGTCGGCTCCGAATTGATTTTGTCCAATGAATACGGTCATATTTCGTATCAGGATTATAAATTCCGCTCCGATCTCGATGCTGCTGTCGCATCCGCCAGACAATCGGAGTGGGTTATTTTGCCCGAATCTGGAAAAAACGGTTTTGTATCCTTTATCAGGCAGCTCCCTATCATTTCACTGGACAAAGTAAAAGGGGCTGTTATTTTTCAAGTAAAAGAAAATGAACTCAGCAGCAATTTGTTGGATTCCATATCGTTTATACCGGGCCAAGGAGTAATTGTGCTGGATACGCAAAACAAGATTATGCTCCATTCGAAAAAAAAGGAGCTGATGGGGTCAAAGATAAGCAATGACCAGGCGGTTCAAAGCATTTTTGCCTCGGGTGATAAATCAGGAAATTTCTTCTCCGGTAATCCTGCAGGAGAGCAAACTTTGTATACCTTTGTGAAGTCTTCAATGGGCCGGACATATATTTCGACCGTTCCTAAAAAAGAAATAGACAGCCGTATGAGCTGGGTGCGTTGGATCACTGTCTTCACAGTGCTGCTGCTGCTCGCAATCGGCGTATTAATCAGTTATGTGAATTCACGGAGAGTGTACAATCCGATCGAACATCTGATCAAACACGGAAAAAGCCTAAGCAGGGGCCGTATTGCAAGCAGCGACCATAATGAGCTCAATTATATTAAGGAGTGCCTTAACTTTTTAAGCAAGGAGTCGGAGCAATTGGTCGGCTATTTAAACAGCTTGGAGCCCGGACTGCGGGAACGTTTCTTTCAAAAGCTACTGGATAACGAATATAGGCAACTTAGCACGCTCAATGAGGATTGTCACCGCTTTGGCATTGCCTTGACGGGCAGCTACATTGTGATTGTTGCCGATGTAGAGCATTATTACCGCGAGACACGATTTATGCCGGAGGATAAGCCAATTGTCAGCTTTGCCATAGCTAATGTTATGGAGGAGCTATTGAACGAGTACAAGTCTTTGAACGGGTATGTCGTTAATTTCAATCAGAGCCGAGGCATCGCGATATTAAACGATTGCAGTAAAATGAACTATGATCAATTTGTTCAGGAAACCAAGCAATACGCGGCTACCGTGTGCGAGGCTTTGCAGCAATATTTGAAGCTTAAAGTATCGGTAGGTATTGGAAAAGTGTATTCCCATGCTGCGGATATTCCGGTGTCTTACAGGGAAGCGTTGACGGCGCTGCAATACCGGATGCACCGTGATACAAATCCTGTCCTTTATATTGAAGAATTGGAAGTACCAAGAACAAAAACAGCCGTCTACTACCCCCGTGCGGAAGAAAAGGCTATTTTGGCGTCATTATCCATGGGGGATTTTGAAGAAGCACAGCGGGCGCTTAAAAATTTTGCCGACGCGCTGAGCGATTCCGAGACATACAATTTTATTTATCAAGCCTACCACGTTCTGCTTTCATCTATTATTGAATCTATCGAGCAGCGTGGAGTCAGTATTCTTGACATTTTGGAAAACAACTTGTTCGATCAGCTGAAGGGAAGACAAACGCAATTGGAAATGTATGATTGGTTTGTCGACGGTTGCTTTCCTTTATATAGAAGACTCATTGATCAACATCCTGAGGATTCCGCGAAAATGGAAATAAGCCGCGTCTGCCTATATATCCAGGATCATATTCAAACGGATATTTCACTGACCTTATGCTCCGAGCTTATTGGACTGAGCCCTTCTTATGTAAGCCGGCTGTTTAAAAAGGAGATGGAAATGTCATTCGTCGAGTACGTTATGATCTGCAAGATGGAAGAAGCGAAGCGGCTGCTGCTGAACACCGAAAAAAATGTGAATGACATCGCCCTGTCAATCGGCTATTCAGAGCGCAATTTAAATCGTATTTTTCAGCGCTATCTGAAGCAGTCCCCCGGCCAATTCCGAACAAACAATCGTTAAATAAAAGATCTCAGATTATTCGTAAACAGATAAAGCCGCTAAAACCACAGTGATTTTGGTTTAACGGCTTTTTTTGTCTGCAATTATACTAGTACAGTTAGTTAAATTAGGTTTAAAGTGGCTATCCCTTTATTGAGCCCAGCATAACGCCTTTAGCAAAATACTTTTGCAGAAAGGGATATACAATAAGTATAGGCGCCATCGCAAATGTTACTGCGGCCATACGGACTGTTTCTAAGGGTGGAATTCCGTCTGCAGCCGTCCCGGAAGTACCGAGGGGCGTGGAATCTAGGACAAGCGCTTTGATCAGCACCTGTAATGTCCACTTGTTGGCATCGGATATATAGATCAAGGCATTAAAATAAATATTCCATTGCGAAACTGCAAAAAATAAAGTGAAGGCGGCAATGGCAGGCATCGAAAGGGGAATAACAATTTTAAAAAATATGCCAACGTCATTGCTTCCGTCAATTTGTGCAGATTCCTCCAGCTCAGGAGGCAGTGAATCCAGAAAGCTTTTTACAACAATTAGCGTCCACGCATTGGTCAAATTAGGCCAGATCAGTGACCAATACGAGTTAAGCAGTCCGAGACTTTTGACAACCAGATAGTTCGGAACGATGCCTGCATGAAACACCAGCGTAAAGATGACGAAGCCCAGGACGAGCTTTCTCCCATCCAGATCTTTTCTTGTAAGGCCGTAGGCCAAAGTAAACGTGACGATTACCTGTAGAATAGTACCCACTACTGTAATAAAAAAAGTGCTCTTAATGGAATTCAAAAAACTTTGTGTCGACAAAATATATTTATAAGCATCTAGGGACCATTTGGGTGGGAACAGATAAAATTGTAAAGGAACGTAAACCGCAGGGTCCGTGAATGAAACGCTGAAAATATAAATAAACGGGAAGATACAAATCAAGGATAACGAAATCAGGGCACTGTAGTTAATCCAATCCGCTGCCGTCAGTCTTTTTCTGTAAACGAAACTCATTCATTTCACCTTCTTCGTTATGAATAATCAATCAATGAAAAAGCTAGTAGATGCCCTCATATCCCAATTTTTTTACGATTTGATTAGCGGTAACTACCAGAATGAGTCCAACAATCCCTTTGAACATCCCTACAGCTACACCAACGCTGATTTTGCCGCCTACAATACCCTGAGTATACGAGTAGGTGTCAAATACATCCGCAACGGAAGTGACTAGGGGGTTCATCATTAATAACACCTGCTCGAACCCGACATCCGCCATATTTCCAAACCGGAGAATCAATAAAATGATAATGGTGGGACGAATAGCGGGCAGTGTAATATGGTAGATTTGGCGCCACCGGCTTGCTCCGTCAATTGTGGCAGCTTCGTAGCGGGCAGGATCGACTCCAGCGATTGCAGCCAGAAAAATAATCGTGCCCCAACCGGCATCCTTCCATATATTTTGCAATGTCAGCAATATCCAGAAAAACTTAGGCTCGGAGAGGAATAGAATGGGCTGATTCCCGGAAGCAACGACTAGTTTATTGATGACGCCGATATCCGAGGAGAATACGAAAAAAGTAAGACTGACCAGGATAACCCAAGATAAAAAATGGGGGAGATAGACGATCGACTGATTTATTTTTTTAAACCATTCATGTCTAACTTCATTAAGCATCAATGCCAGAACAATAGGCACAGGAAAATAAAAAACGAGGTTAAATATGCTGATAAGGAAGGTATTTCTGCCCATAATATAAAATTGTTCGCTTTGAAATAAATTAGAAAAGTGCTTGAATCCGACCCAGTTGCTCCCAAAGAAGCCTTTGAAGGGGCTGTAGTCTTGAAACGATAGCAGTAAACCCCATATAGGCATAAATTTAAAGAGAAAAAAATAGACGACTCCCGCCGACATCATCAGGTATATATATCGATTTCTTTTTATTCTGGCCCAGCGTTTGTTAGTTGGCATTATTATTCGCGCCATAGTACGTCTCCCTTCCAAACCATAAGAAGAAGGGTTGGGCAGCCAGGATAGCCTGAGGTTCCCAAATGCCCAGCCTTTACGTAGATTCAATTGATACTGCCTAAAATTCCGTGATTATTTATTCGTACGTGATTTATAATCCTTGGCGAATTCCTGATACGCTTTCTTTATTTTCGGATCGGCATTTACCTTATCCACAAATTGCTTGTATTGATCCATCGTAATCTGACCGACAACCGCTTTAATTCTCATACTTTTCAATTCAGCTTCATAGGTAGGCCATACATCAACCCATGCAGGGGAATATAAATACCCAAATACGTCGGTTTTGCCTATTTGCCCGTAAATTTCCATCTCTTTCTGTTTCGCTTCGTTAGCAGCCTTTGAGGCTCCGGCATAAGCTACTTTTCCCCATTTGGAAAAAGCGGGCGTCATGGCAGCGATACTGTCAACTGTAATTTCTTGTTTACCCAGATCGGTCAAAACCTTCTCGCCATTCACATTGTTGTAATGAACACCTTCCTTGCCATAATAGCCAAGATCGGTAATTTCCTGTGTGGCGGTTTTTTCAAAGAAATCCAATATTTTGGACACCTTATCCTGAGGTACCTTCTTGCTAATATACATGCCGCCACGGGTCCCAATGTCGAGCATGGCTCCATCGCCTCCAGGTCCTTTTAACGGCTGAAACGACACTACGTTACCATCAGGCTGGGTTTTCTTCACATTATCCGTATAAACGAAGCTGTAGTAAGCGCTGGCATCATAGGCGAATGCCCGACCCGAGCTGAACAAATCTTTTTGTTGCGTAACGGTCAGAGCGGAAAATTCTTTAGCTATCAACCCTTCTGCATAAAGTCCACGGAACCATTCGACCAGCTTAGTAAACTGCGGATTTAAATAGGAGTACATCAGACCACCATCCGCATCGTAAGTTGGATTAGGCACGCCAAAGGCAGCGTTCAGGGAAGGGGAGCCGGTGGCATCAGCGATGTCATAACCAATTGTACCGTTGCCGCCAGCTGGGTTGTTTTTCACAATAGCTTTCAGCGCATCTTTAAACTCATCTACAGTTTTAGGCACAGGAATATTTGCTTTTTCCAGCCAATCCCTTCGGAACATAATCGTATTATCGATCTGAGCTCTGCTTCGCGGAATACCCATAGTTTTTCCGTCATATTTAACGTAACTCCAAGAGCCAGGTATCATTTTATCTCGTAAATTCGGATATTTGGAGAAATCACCGAGAAAAGGAGTCAGGTCCCAAAAGGCTCCGTCTTTAATTGCATTGACCAATGTGGGGCGGGTGTAATCAGCCTTCAGAACTTCCGGAAGGTCTCCAGATGCAAGCACCAGGTCCAACTTGGCATTATAATCGTTTCCATCTAAGACGAAAGTAATATTCAGCTTAGTATTCGTAAGCCTTTGTAATTCGGTATAAAAAGCGTTATCCAACTTGGGTATGGTATTTGTAAAACTCGTCATCACATCAATAGATAAGGGACCTACTGCTTTATTGTCCGCTGCAACTGTTCCTTTCGTATCTACGGTTCCCGTGACAGGACCTGCGCTGTCGTTTGCTCCGCTGCTACAGCCGTTGAATACCAGAAGGCTAAGAAATAACGGCAGGCTGATTTTGCCCCATTTTTTGGTCATCGCCAACACCTCGATTGAGTTAATGTGGATGGTTTAGTTTAATATTCGATCACAATCGTTTCGAACAATTGCAGCTCTGGCAGCTTGAAAATGACAGATTGCTCGGATGATACCGCGAAATCTAACAACTGTTTTGATTTCAATGTATAAATGCTGCTTGGCTTCCGTTCAACAGCAAGTTCAATCTCTATAGATTGAATAGGCATCGGAGGGTGGAAGGCAGTGCCCAATTGTCCGCTTAAATTTACCAGATGAATCAGCGTGCTGCCGTCCTCTTTCTTAAGGTGAGAGGTTACCTCGACCGTTGGATAAGTATTTATAAGTAGTCTTCGTTCTACCTGAAGCAGATCAATCAAGGCGCTGAGCACCAGTTTGGAGTGAGCATGATTGCTCAGCTTTTCATAATGCTTGCCAATCGTCCAAGGGATGAGGGCGGTGCTGCCTTTACCATAGGAATGATGGATAAGCCCCGGTGTATCGGTAATGACGGTATAGTAGCATTTTTCCGGAGGACCGAACATGCAGGGAGGGATGTACCCCAGAAAACTTGTGCTTTGCGCCTTACAGTGAGCTTGAAAAAATTCATCATACAAGTACATAATGTCCAAATCTTCAAACCCTTGCAGCCGCTCTTTATCTTCCGGTTTAACGCGGAAGTAGGCACCCTGCTGACGCGGGTAGGTTTGCTCTATACGGTCCACGCCCAGCGATGCCAAACGGTATTCATGGAAAGGTGTTCCTTTCTCGTCGCAGATTGAGGAACCGCCGGTTGCCAGCAGCTTGCCTCCCGATTGCACATAGCTGTCCAGTACGCTGCATGCGGTCCCGCTCAAATTGCGGGCATCCGGCAGCAGTACGGCTTGATATGCGCTGAGCTTATCCAAGGTCGATGGATCTTCCAGAATGCTGTCGTGAATGACGTCAAATAAAATATGCTGCTCCGAAAGGATGCGGAATAGTCCCTGAAACTCTTTAATACTTCCGTAATAGCTGCTGTTTTGCGGGAAGATAAGGCATACATCGGAGAGTGATGCGATGTTGGTATAATGACGCTCGTTATCCCGGTGAAAGCCATACAATTCCTTAACGGATTCCATGCACAAACGGTCATCCTGATTATTTAATGTTCCAATTACATAAAAGTCCAACCATCCGCCATGGATTAAATCTTGTGCTAATCTGGCGCATGTATGATGTGCAGAGACGGCGGAATGGCGCATGGCAAAATCGACAAAATGAACTGCAGAATTACTGACCGCCATGTGCTCCCAGGAGTTCATCACCATATTGACATGATGAGAGGCAGAGTAATTAAATTCAGGAAGCTGACGGTCGATGCCGGTGTTGGATTCCATCCTGAAAATATCCGTACCCTCGGGAGTATAATTGCAAATAGCAACGTTGGGATTTACGGCTTTCACCGCTTGGGCGCGTCTCCTGAATAATTCGGCTACCGTTTGCTGCTTGAACTTTTCATAATCTCGATAAACGGGATCAAGGCTATCCGCTGTCAGAGGCAGTTGAGGATGACCAAATAATTGTTGAAAACGGGCCTGATCGCTGTCGGATTGACAAATCCCGTAATGATTGTAGCTGTAATCATGAGTAACATAACCATGCATATTGATGAATACACCATCAATCGGATATTTCTTGACGGCCTCCGTCATGATCTGGATCGAACCTTCCTGCTGGTACCATCCGTTAAATGCAGTATGTACCTGACCGTTATAATTGATGGTTTCGCCTTTGACGCTTTTATACAACCATTCGGGATGCTTCAAAGCAATGGCTTCGTTCAATCTGCTGAAGTCAAACCGGGCAATCAACCTCATGCCATTGGCATGAACACGTTCGAGGATTTCCCCGACAAAGTCGTTGACGAGAAGGGGATTGCGGTATTGGAAATCGAGCTCCGTAGGATAATTGGCC
This sequence comes from Paenibacillus baimaensis, assembly GCF_025567575.1. Taxonomy (NCBI): domain Bacteria; kingdom Bacillati; phylum Bacillota; class Bacilli; order Caryophanales; family Paenibacillaceae; genus Paenibacillus; species Paenibacillus baimaensis. The sequence goes on from NZ_JAOQIO010000106.1 coordinate 31,257, forward strand.
ACAATACCGCCAACATTTAATAAAAGCACATTGGCCGAAAATGGCTTCAGGCTGCTGACAAACTCATCGGGATCCGACAGCACATCAATTTCCCGAAGATTGGTTTGAATTAAACGCATCGGTTATTCAAGCCACCACTTGTTTATTTTCATTTCATCCTGTCTCCTTTCTATTATTTAAAGACTAGCCCTTCGTGTAAATATCTCTTTCCGACAATTGATTAACCATAACTCCTCCCGTACGATAGGCGTGTATATTGTGACGGATGAATTCAAGCGAGCGCCCGTTTCTGTCAGGAACTGCAGGCGTACAGTGCGGAGTAATCAGCGTATTGGGAGCATCCCATAATGGGCTGTCTGCTGAAAGCGGTTCCGATGAAAACGTATCAAGCCCCGCTCCGGCAATAGTTCCCTCACGAAGAGCCAATAGCAATGCATTCTCATCTACAACAGCACCTCGGGCAAGATTAACCAAGAAAGCGGAGGGTTTCATTAATTCCAGCTCTCTTTTACCAATCAAATGGTGAGTTTCGTTCGAAAGAGGCAGCACTAGAGCAACGATATCGCTTTCACGCAAAAGCTCATCCAGTGTATCACCGCGGTCCGCGCAGAAGAGCTTGTCAACATGTTCCGGGATTTCGCTTAAGCTGCGACGGTAGCCCAGAACCCGCATATTGAACGCTTTCGCCCGCAAAGCGAGCTCTTTACCTGTATTTCCCAATCCGAGAATTCCCATCGTCTTTCCATACAATCCGCGCAGATTGTTTTGGCCGGGAATTCCCCACTGATGGGCTTGCTGGGCAGCATAGAAAGAAGTGAATCTATAAGTAAGTGCCAGCGAAAAATACATGACGTGTTCTGCGAGCACAGGTCCCGAGCGACCGGCGGAGCTGGTTACGATAATACCCTTCTCGAATACCTCTGGACGAGCTGACTTGTTAAGACCGGCATGGTCGCAATGAATCCAACGAAGGTTGGGGGCATTCAGAAAGCGATCATCCAAATCTCCATGAAGCAGTGCAACATCGGCTATCTTGAGGGCCTCTTCGATGCCGGAAGCATCCTTTGTGCTGAGATGAATGATATTGGCCGGAGATAAAGCTTCCTTAAGCCGGGCCATGTGATTCTCTGCGTATTCGACTGTTACCAGAACGTTCTTAATTTCTCTTGTACTTGTCATATTCCCACTCCTTAATTGGTTTATTAGCTATCCATATGATAAAGCCCGGCTGCATGACTAGCCTTTAACAGATCCGAGCATGACGCCTTTGGCAAAATATTTTTGCAGGAATGGATACACGACCAGAATAGGTAGCATCGCTAGTACAATTGAAGCCATACGGATTGTTTCCTGTGGGACGAGAACCTCATCAGAGCTCCCTTGCTGACCTACTCCAGAAGCATCAGCTTCAATAACCAACTGTTTGATTAATACCTGAAGCGTCCATTTCTTAGTATCCGATATATAAATGAGAGCATTGAAGTACGTATTCCAATGCTGGACTGCGAAAAATAGTGTAAATGCGGCGATTGCGGGAAGGGAAAGGGGGATGATAATTCTTAGGAATACATCTATATCTGTACAGCCATCAATTTTGGCCGAATCCTCCAATTCCGGGTGAATCGACTCCATAAAGCTCTTAACAACAATTAGACTCCAAGCGCTGGTAAGGCTGGGCCAAATTAATGACCAATAGGAGTTCAGCAGGCCCATTTCTTTAACCAAAATATAATTAGGAATGATCCCGGCGTTGAAAAAGAGTGTAAAGATCACGGCGCCCAGGAAAAAATTACGGCCCATCACCCATTTTTTGGTTAAACCGTATGCCATCGTGAACGTAATGATAATGTTGAGTACGGTACCTGCAACCGTAATAAATGCAGTGCTTTTTAATGAGTTGCCAAAGCTGTCGGTTGTTAAAATATACGCATAGGAAGCGAGAGACCACTTATCAGGAAGCAGATAAAATTTTAATGGTGTATAGGTTGAAGGGTCCGTTAACGAAAGGCTGAGTACATACAAAAAAGGAAACAAACTAACAATAGCAATCAGTCCAAGTAGACTATAGTTGAGCCAATCGCCAACCGTCATTGATTTTTGGTGAATAAAACTCATGGGTTCTTCCTCCCTATACGGATGCTGCTAATAAATACCCTCATGCCCGAGTTTCTTGACCACGTAATTGGCGATGACTACGAGAATGAGTCCCACAACTCCCTTGAACATGCCTACTGCAGTACCAATACTGATATCACCCTGCTGAATCCCCCGATAATATACGTAGGTATCAAATACGTCTGCGACATCATTCACAAGGGGGTTCATCATAAGCAAGACCTGCTCAAAGCCAACGTCAGCCATATGCCCCAACCGCAAAATAAGCAGAATCACGATTGTCGGCCGGATAGCGGGCAGTGTAATATTCCAGATTTGCCTCAATCTCCCGGCTCCATCAACGACTGCCGCCTCATACCGCTGCGGGTCCACACCAGCTACGGCTGCAAGAAAAATGATCGTGCCCCAGCCGGTTTCCTTCCAGATGTTTTGCAAAGTCAGGATGCCCCAGAAAAATTTAGGCTCCGATAAAAACGAAATCGAATCCATTCCAAGCGAAATCAATAGCTTGTTAATAAAACCAACATCGACGGATAGCGTGAAAAAGGTCATACTTGCTACGACAACCCAAGACAGGAAATGCGGCATATATACGATGGATTGATTTAGCTTCATAAACCACTCATGCCTGACCTCGTTTAGCATCACTGATAAAAGAATCGGTAACGGAAAGAAGAAGATCAAGCTCATCAAGTTAATGAGCAGCGTATTGCGCAATAAAATATAAAAGTGCTTATCAAGAAATAAATTCGAAAAATGCTCAAAGCCAACCCATTCACTTCCACTTATCCCGGCAAACGGGTTGTAATTCTGAAAAGCGATGAGCACACCCCACATCGGTAAAAATTTGAAAATAGCGAAATAAATAAAACCGGGTAGGATCAGCATGTACACATACCGTCCGGTGACCAGACGCTGCCAAACCTTTCTGTTATGGGTTGACGAAGTACGAGGGAGGGATAGTCCCGATGATTTGGTCGATTGTTCCAGGTTCATGGCGGTTCTCCTTTCTACATGCAGTCCAAATTACCGGTAGTTGGTTCTGTAATTACTGGGTGATGTTTTTAACAGACGCTGAAATACACGATTAAAGTTCCGATGCGAATAACCGACAGCCTCGGCTATTTGGCTAATATTTTGATCAGTGGCTGTTAACAATCTCCGGGCTTCGTTCATTTTACACTCTGTTACATAGTCAATAAACGATTCTCCGAACTCTTTTTTGAACAGACGGCTTAAGTAAGCAGGTGTAATATGAAACAAATCGGCGCATTCCGCCAATGAAATTTCCCGAGATACATTGTCGATAATATACCTGCGTACTTTTTGAGCGATTATTTTGCCAGAAGTATTGTAGTTATCGTTGGCAATTTTTTCATATAGGGGAAATAGATACTCGCTAAACCAATCACGCATTTCTGCCCGGGTTTCCCGAACTCTGAGCTGGTCGAAAAGGTCGTATTCGAGCATATCGGGTATACCGCCGCCCTTGTGCTCAATGGAAGCGATTATTACAGCCAACAGCATATGATAGCTTTGAGAGCTGATTGCGTAAGATTCAGACGGCTGCAGCGCATGAGTAAATTCCTCCATGGATGACTTCGCCTGTTTCAAATCACCCAATGCGAGCGACTCGACAATAGAGCTTTCAATTGCGCGTGGATAGCTGAATGGAAGTAGTTTCTGTGTACTTTCCAAGTCAGCAATATATAAGACAGACTCATCCTCTTTATATAAGCGATACTGCAATGAGAGCTTGGATTCCCGGTATGACACCCGAATATCCGCAATGTGAGGATAAAACCGCCCAATTCCAACAGATACCTGTAGCTTTAAATACTTAAGTAGTGCAGCACGGACCGATTCAGCAAACTGTTTCGTTTCATTGATGTTCGAATTCAGAGAAGCGTCCTTGTCAAAATATAGAATCGCGGTTCCTTGACCCTGATGGTCATGAAGAACGTTACCCCGAAGTGTCGGGTGGCTAGAAAGCAGTTCTCCCATTACATTGGTTACGGCGAAAGTAATCATGGGCTTATCTTCTGGACGAAAGCGCTCTTCATTAAACAGCTTTTCTACCTTGACCACCAAAACGACTACATAGGTATGATCTACAGGAATTCCGTATTTGCGGCATTCATCATACAGCGTCGGACTGTGGATGTAATTGCCTGCAAGCCACTGCTGCAGCAGCCTTTCCAGAAGCGGTGGAATCGAGCGGTCAAGCTGCTCGCCCAGCGTCTTTTTCTCTATATGGAGATGCTCCACCAATTGCCCGATCGGATTATAGGCACGCTTTAAGGTAATGACAGTAAGCAATATACCGACCGACAACAGTACAAGCACAGCAGCAATAGTCATCCAGCGGATCCATCCCAGTTCTTTTGCAATAGCCTGATTGGGATATACCGATATGTAAATATTGCCGGATGTGGATTTTATGTACGAATAATAGAGTGGTTCTCCGTGGGAGTCTTCAGCTTTGAAGCTGTCTTTCTTGCGTTGATCGGATAGGATCGTCTGTATGACTTCTCCATTATAATAGGAATGAGTGTCACTACCTTTCTGAATTTGAAAAAGTACTCTGTGCTGCTCGTCAATAGCAATAATAGACTCGGTTTTGGCCAGCATGGATACATCAGCAACATATTTTTTAATCTGGCTGACATCGACTTGTATAACCAGCAAGCCTTGCGATTCCCCCGAGGCAAGCGTTGGGAGCTTCATAGCAAAGGAAATATATCCATTAAGCTTGCTTTCGGGCAAATAAATCCATTGACCCTGCTGATTGCTTTTTTCCAACTGTTCGATATCTTTTTTATACTTGAAATCTGCTTTTTGCTGGTGACCTGCCTCGGTAGACAATACGAACTGAGCGTTATTGTTATAATAATAAATATTGCCAATCAGATTGTTCTGATATTTTTCTAGTGAAATTTTATTCAACAGCTCCATTTGAGCCACGTAATTGGTTTGATAATCCGGAAGATTGAAGGAATCCGTGATCATGGAATCAAATGCTAAATGAAATGACCGGTCAACAACGTCGCGCATCACCTTTTCTGTAAACTGCTCGACCATCGTTAATGATGTCTGGTTATCGGATTGAATGCTTTCAATTCCTCCTTTCATTGAGAACTGGTAATACACAAAACCCGCCAACATAATGGGGACGCATACTGAGAGGCAACCAAACCAAATAAATCGGTAGAAATAAGTAGCTTTCATTCCATGAACATCCCGAATATTCATTAGCTATCATCTCCCGTACGATCAATATAACAAGAAATGGAGTGGGCAGATATAGACAATATTTGATATTGATGAAAATGCTTACATGGATAAGAATATCCTTTCAACAATGTAAAAAATGTCTATTGAGTGCCTGCCCCCTCCGGTTTACTATGAGGTTATGCTTGACATATTTAATTAATGAGGGGATGAACGAATGGGGCTAAATTATCCAAAACGTATGCGGGGACCGACAATAAAGGTAGCCATTAGTTCCGTGCTGGCTCTACTTCTATTAGCAGGCTGCAGCGGCAGTCCAAATGCGGCTATACCGACAAATCCAGTAGAACCGCCAAGCAGTAAGCCGCCTGAAACGAAGTCAGTCAGCCCACTGGAGATTCAAATGACAGCGCGTTTGTTCGAGGAAGCGCCTAATATGGAAAACTCCTATTGGAAAGAGTTTATGAAACGAACCCATACCAAATTAAACATTGAATGGATCCCTGACGGCGACTATACGACCAAATTAAACCTGATTCTTGCCTCAGGAAATATTCCCGAAGTCCTTGTAATTAATAACCTCAAACACCCGCCTGTAGTCAATGCAGTCAGGAATGGGGCGTTTTGGGATCTCACGCCGATTCTGGGTGATTTCAGCAAATACCCGAATTTGAAAAATTATTCAGCTCCTGATTCCTGGGTTACCAGCCGTATTATCGGTAAAAATTATGCAATTCCCAAAAATCGTCCACAGCTGTCCGGTGGTCCAAAAATCCGAAAGGATTGGTTGGATAAGTTGGGTATCCCGATGCCGCAGACTATGGACGAATACCGCATCGCTCTGAAAAAGATTGTGGATGCCGATATTGACGGCAATGGCAAGAAGGATACGATAGGGCTTGTATCCAAGGCCAGTCTGTTTTCTGGAAGCGCCGGAGGATTTGGTGATGCCTTCGGTATGGGAAAACCTACCTTTGATGCGGATGGCGGACTTATTTATGAGCAATTGACTCCGCAGTATGCCGATATGATCGCCTGGCTGAGGGACCTTTATTCAGATGGGGTGCTGGCCAAGGAATTCGCAGTTATGAAGCCTACTCAGGCGGTTGAGCTCTTTGAAGCCGGTAAAGCTGCGTCATTGATTAATGAAAGCTTTCGTTGGGATTATTCGTTTATGAGCACTATTAAGAAAGTACAGCCTGAAGCTATTGTAGATACCGTTCCTCCTCTTCAAGGACTAAATGGATATGCGGTTCGCTATTCGACTGGAGTAGACGGAGCTTTTCTTATTTCAAAAAAGGTTCCCGAAGAAAAAGTCAGACGAATCTTGGATTTCTTCGAACTGACGAACAGCAAAGAATATTATGATTTTTCGGTCAACGGTCTTGAAGGTATTCATTATAACAAGGTAAATGGTGAAATCGTCTTAACGGACCTGCATAAGAAAGAAGTGGGTTCTACCTCACCTTGGCAGCCTATTACCTTATTCTTTGATAAGTATGGAAAAATCGTGACACCGGTCGCTCCAAAGGAATATAACGATGCGAAAATCAAGCAGACTGAATCGCAGGGTTACTTGACGAAGGGCGTTATTAGTCCATTCAGCGTTATTGACTCAAGCACATGGGTTGCCACCTGGCCTAAATTCCAGCAGGAATGGACCTCAATGTCGGTAAAAGCCATAGTTGGCCAAATCTCCATGGATGAATATAAGGCTTACGTGAAAAAGCTCAATGATGATCCGAACATTAAGAAGTCTTACCAAGAATTTGCTAAGGACTATAAAGAAACCTTTGGGAAATGAGGCGAAGCTTATATGGGTGAGCAAAAAAAATGGTGGATCAATCGGCCATGGCGCGAAATTCAAACGAATTTACGTGAGATTGATATGCTAGACATTAACGCCGAGCAATTTGTTGCGGATCTACAGGAATTCAAGGCTAATGTTGTAATGATCAACGCAGCCGGTATTATTGCAAGCTATCCGACGAGTCTGCCGTTTCATTTTCAAAGTCCATATTTAACAGGCGACAGCTTGAAGGATATTATTGCCGCTTGCCATAAAGCAGATATTAAAGTCTTTGCCAGAACCGACTTTTCCAAGGTCCGTCGGCCGATCTATGAAACTCATCCCGAATGGGCCTATGTCAGCCAGAAGGGTGAGATTATTGATTACAACGGCGATGTACACGTTTGTTTGAACGGAGAGTACCAACAGCATTATGCTCCACAAATAATTAAAGAAGCGATAACGACACACGATTTTGACGGTATCTTCTTTAACATGGGTGGCTACCAAGTAAAGGATTACAGCTACCGGTATTATGGCATATGCCATTGCGACAGCTGCAAACGGGGATTTGCCGAGATGTTCGACGCTCCGCTACCAAAGGTTGAGGATGCAAGCGATCCGCTGTTTCAAAAATATATGATCTTTAAACAACAAACGCTGAAGAATTACGCGGTCACCATGCATCAGGTGATTCTAGGGGTACGCCCCGATATATGCATCGCCAATAATTTTGAATTAAAGGAGGGCATGATACGGCAGGAGTCCAACACGGCCTTGGATCGTCCGCTGCCTCATTGGCAGTACAGCGCATCCGAAAATACCAAATGGGCGGTGAGCTCTTATCCTGAGATGGTATCTAGTAACACAACGGTCGATTTCCCCGACTATTATCATAGGCATGTTTCGGTTTCACCGTTCCAGCAGAAGCTGCGTTTGGCTCAAAATCTTGCGAATGGAGGAGGTCTGGATTACTACATAATGGGACGTCTTGATAATAAAGAGGATAAATCCGGGTACGAAGGGATCAAGGAAATCTTTCATTATCATGCGGAGCATGGCGAGGAGTACCTGAATATCAGCTCACATGCAACGATTGCTTTATTGAACGGGCCTTCAGCCAATCAAGCCGAATACCGTGGCTGGTTCCGCTTCCTGACAGAAAATCATTATGTTTTTGATACCTTAGTCGTTCAGAATGCATTGAATCTTTCTTGGGATAAATATAAGGCGATTATTGTTCCCGATTACCAGCCGCTTAGTAATGAATTTACCGCTAGATTGGATGCTTTCACACACGCAGGGGGAGTAGTTATTTCGGTATGTCGCAGCGGTTTCACCAATGAAGCTTATATCGCCAGACATACTCCGCCTTTAAAAAGCTTAGGTATTGATAAAATTAGCTCCGTGCGTGAGGACAATCGTTCGGTATATTTCAAATTGGATCATAAAGACCAATTTACACGCTTCCCGGTCAGCGATCTGATTTATTTGGACAGTCATTATGTATTCGCTGAGTACAACGATCAGACGGAAGCCTTTTTTAAACTGATTCCGCCTCATATGTTTGGACCACCGGAGCGCTGCTACTATACCCAGGTTACCGAGCATCCCGGGTTTACTGTAAGTGCATACGGGAAGGGGTGCGGCATATTCATTCCGTGGAAACCGGGTGAGCTGTTTCATAGACAAGGCTATACGAATACGATTGAATTCGTAGCTGATCTACTTGAGCATGTGGCTGGATTAAAGCCAATTCAAGGAAACCTGCCACCTATGGTCGAGGCTACGTTGTTCGAACAGAAGGGCCGTAATTCCACACTACTTCATCTGGTGAATGGAACCGGGCATTTCGGGGCTACCTTTTATGAACCGGTTACACTTTCTGATCTAGAAGTGATCTTCCCGGCTGCCGAAGCCCCACAATCCGTTATAAGCTTAATTAGCGGAAGCGATTGTGAGCATGAATACAGCGATGGCCAGCTTACAATTAAGCTAAGCAAGCTGGGATTGTTCGAAGCGATTAAGATTTCGTTCTAACCCATAAGGTAAGGTGTATCCGACCGCATGATGTTATTGAATTTCAATAATAAGCAGTCGGGTACACTTTTTTACATTGACATAATCTTATCGTTATGGGAATATATTCTTAATACATAAATTGAACAATGTTCATAATAATGAACAAAAGCGGACGATACTATAGTAATAAAAAGAGGGACAATGAAAATCTAATTAGTTATCATGTTGGAATTGTAAGTAATCCATTGGAAATTTTAAGCTTGCTCCCGCAGCGAAAAAAATACCGGTATTACTTTCAGGAGTTGTTGCCAATTGAAAGAGGACATTCATCTTTATATGAAAATTGGAATTGTTCATCATACGGCATTTCCTTTAGCAGGTTCGAAATCCGGAGGCACTTTGGAATCGATAACGGACATCGTGAGTGATCCTTTCTTTGATGCAATAGAAATTACATCCATCCATGATTCAAACGAACGGACAGAAGTCAAGCAAACTTTGTTGAGTAGCGGAATACTGGTTTGTTTTAATGCTATACCGCAACGATTAACACAACCGCCCAATCTAGGCAGTGTTATTGAATACGAAAGGCATTCAGCCTTACAAATGATAAAAGAAGCAGTTGACGAGGCTTATGAGATGAATGCTGAAATATTTACTATTTCGGATGATTTTATTTCTGAAGCCTTTTTTCAAGAACACACTGTCCGAGCTTTGAATGAATCTTTTAAAGAAATCTATCGTCATGCAGCTTTGAAAGGAACGATGAAGGTAGCTTATCGGCCTCCTTTTTCAACAGTGTCTCATAGTGTTACCGGAAAATTTCCTAGAATAGAGCAAGATCAATTTGGTTTTTTGATCGATTTAGATCATTTACCAGTCAATTACGAGATGAATGATAAGAATATGAAATATATAAAAAAACATTTGCTCTACTCCCGAATGGGGAACTGCTGCAAGGTAGGCCGATACAATCAAATAATGGGTAAGACGCCACATAAAAGAAATCAGTTCACTGCTGTTAATACAGATCAGCTGTTACATTTTTTGCGGAATCTTTATAAATTCGATTACATAGGGGAAGGCAATCAAGGTGTGCTTTCTTTAAATGTAACAACGATGGACTACGAATCCCCGCATTTTGTAATTGCAAACGGAAAACGTACCCTCCTCGAAGCTTGGAGGAATTTGCAGCTCAATCAGACGATTTGGCCCAATTGCTGACGAATGCTCATTATTAAGGGAATACTTATCTGAAAAGCACTTGGAGGGTTATCAAATGGATGGCACCAAAGCTAAGTTGGAAAACGGACAAATCAGTTCATCCTTGGAACGGATAGTCAGTGAAAATAATATCTTACCAGGTGACACTAACCGTTCGGAATACCGTATAGACGCTTATCTGAAAGCGCTACCAGAAAATGAGAAGCAGGTTGCAGAAATACTTTGCTTTGCTGATGAGCATCGGCTATCGGTTGCTCCTCAAGGAGGAGGCACGAAAGATGCGTATGGTCAATCTACTAAATCGATTGATTTGGTGCTCTCCCTGAAAGCCATGTCCGGTGTGCTGGAGCATTCAGCTGGCGACTTAATGGTTACTGTCCTTGCCGGCACCACTCTGCGGGAACTACAGGCGGCGTTAAAAACAGCCGGACAGTTTTTACCGTTGGATGTTGCATGGGATGATCAATCGACGATTGGAGGCATCGTTAATTCGGGCGCTTCGGGACCCCGCCGGGCCGGTTATGGCTCAGTTCGTGATTTTCTCATCGCTTCCCGGATTGTTTATCCGAATGGCCAAGTCATCCGTACAGGAGCTAAGGTAGTGAAAAATGTCGCAGGCTACGATATGAATAAGCTCTTTATCGGTTCAATGGGTACATTGGGTGTACATACCGAATTTACTTTTAAAATCAGGCCTATTCCGGCGGGACAGTGTCTGATGGTTATAGGGAATGCCCATGTCGAGACGCTCCGAACCTTCCAGAATATACTGTTGGATTCTCATCTTGAGCCGTGTGTATTTGAATGGGTGAACAAAGAGACCGTCAAATGTATCGGAATCGAAACGCAGGGACCTGCAGTTCTTCTTGGATTTGCTGATGTATGGCCTTCGGTTGATGAGCAATTTCGCCATGTTCAGCAACTATGTCAGGAGTTAGGGGCCACGGTAATGTCAGAGCTTCGCGTAGCCGAGGAATTTGAGTCAGCACTTTCTGTGTTACGGAACATCCTGCCTAATTCTAACCTTTTAGAAGACGGAGAATCTGTAGTTTCAATGAAGATGATGGGCAAGCTTACCGATGTGCAGGCAATGTATGAGGCCGCCGAAGCGAGGGCCGCACAGTACGGTTTTTCCTTGAAATTCAGTGGTGGAGCTTTAAGTGGAATCGCCAGGGTGACGGTAGAAACGGCAGGAGAGGATAAAGCAGACATTAACAGGAGCCTCACCACTTGGATCCGTAATTTGCAAAGCGATATGAGAAATATTGGTGTGAGAACTGTTGTGGACTTCGCCCCCAGTTCGATTCGCAATCAGATTTCAATTTGGGACGAGACTACCACAGATCAAAAAATCATGCGAGGGATCAAGATGACAATCGATCCGAATGAAATACTAAATCCTGGCCGAATTATGGGAGGATTATGACATGTCAAACGACTCGAAAACAATAACCCCGGAAAAAATAATTTTTCCGAAATCGAATTATCTTTGGGAAGACTCACCGGATCCCGCCAAATTTTCCGAATGCGTACATTGCGGAATGTGCTTGGAAGCTTGTCCGACCTACCAGCAGACGGGGCTCGAAGCCCACTCCCCGCGCGGAAGGGTATATTTGATCAAGTCGGTCGCGGAGGGGAAGCTGGAATTGAATGATTTTTTCGCAGACCCTGTCAATACTTGCCTGGATTGCCGCGCTTGTGAAACGGCATGCCCATCGGGTGTACAAGTCGGCGCATTGGTAGAGGAAGCACGCGGACAGCTTTACAAAGCGGACCCACCCTCCGGCTTATCGGGATTCATAAACAAGCTCTTCTTACGCGGACTTTTTCCTTATGCCTCTAGAATGAGAAAGCTATCATTCCTTACGAGGTCCTATCAACGGTCAGGTCTAAGGTATTTGGCCAGAAGGACTGGTCTGCTCCGAATGCTGCCTAAGCATCTGCAGGAAATGGAACGCGCTCTTCCTGATTTAAAAGCCAAGCCTGTTTTGGGAAGAGTCGAAGAGCTGCTGGCTCCATTCGGAACTAAGAGGGCGAGAGTCGCAGTGCTTACCGGTTGTGTGATGGACGCAGTATTCGCGGATATCAATGATGCGACCATCAATGTGCTTCGGCATAACGGCTGCGAGGTCTGGATTCCCCAGAACCAGTCCTGCTGCGGTGCTTTGCACGTACATGCCGGTGACAGAGATATGGCCAAGCAGTTGGCCAAGCAAAACATTGATACTTTCCTATCCGAGGAAATCGACGCGGTTATTATTAACGCCGCAGGATGCGGGTCCACCTTGAAGGAATATGGAGAATTGTTAAAATCGGACCCGGAATACTTGGAAAAGGCACACCTTTTTGCTGAAAAGACTATTGACGTATCCAGTTTTTTAGACAAAATTGGATTAATTCAGCCAAAGGGTGAGCTTGATATGACCGTCACTTATCACGACGCTTGTCATCTGGCCCATGCTCAGGGTATTCGCGTAGAGCCTCGGAGACTGCTTGAATCCGTTTCGGGCATCAAGCTCGTTCCGTTGCCTGATTCTGACCGCTGCTGTGGAAGTGCCGGAATCTACAATCTAACGCATCCGGAGATGGCCGGAGAGCTGCTTGACCGTAAAATGGCCGACCTTCCAAGTGGTTGCGATGCTGTGGTTATGGGAAATCCGGGCTGCATGATGCAATTTATGGTCGGCGTTGTGCGTCATGACCGATCCGAACAAATCCTCCACACGGTGCAGCTTTTGGACTGGGCCTATCGGGAGCAGGGAGTTATGTTATCGAAGCAACCAGGCAAAGCTGGAGGTTCCGAAGTTTCTTAAGGAGGAGTTGCCCAATGGATTCGCAGACAAAAGCTTCTATAATCAATCGATTCGAGCAAATTGTTGGTCCGCGTGCTGTCCTGCACCGTTACGAGGATCTTCTTGCATATGAATGCGATGGATACACCGTTCATAAAGGAGTACCTTCTCTTGTGGTTTTTCCAAAATCCACTCAGGAAGTGTCCGAAGTGGTCCGTATTTTGCACCAAAACCGGATTCCTTATCTTCCAAGAGGCGCTGGAACCGGATTAAGCGGCGGTGCAACGGCTTTGAACGGTGAGGTCATTATTAGTTTAGTCCGTATGAACAAGCTTATTGATGTGGATTACCTTAACAAGAGGGCCGTGGTACAGCCGGGCTTCATTAATCTCAAGCTATCCAACTCCATTTCCTCCAAAGGCTATTACTACGCTCCTGATCCGTCCAGTCAAGCGGCTTGCACGATTGGAGGCAATGTGGGCGAGAATGCAGGAGGCGCGCACTGCCTGAAATACGGCGTCACCACTAACCATGTTATCGGTTTAGAATTAGTTTTGCCCGACGGAGAAATTGTACAGATTGGGGGCGTTCCGGATGCTCCTGGTTATGATCTGCTAGGATTTATAACTGGGTCCGAAGGCACGATGGGTATCGTAACCGAAATTACGGTGCGTATTCTTAAGAAACCCCAAGGTATCCTTACCGTGCTTGCCTTGTATGATGAAGTCGATGACGCAAGTCAAGCCGTTTCTGATATCATTGCCGCCGGAATCGTTCCGGCCGCTTTGGAGATGATGGATCGGACTGCCATTGAAGGGGTGGAATCGGGAAACTACCCGGTTGGGTATCCTCGTGATCTGGGGGCAGTATTGATTGTTGAAGTGGATGGTATCGCCGCAGGCTTGCAGGAACAAATTGACCATGTCATTGAAGTGTGCCGTAGATACAGGGTACGTGAAGTGCGTCAAGCGAGAAATCCGGAGGAGCGGGCACGTTGGTGGGCGAACCGCAAAACGGCATTCGGCGCTATGGGCACCATTTCCCCTGACTATCTAGTGCAGGATGGTGTTATACCCCGCAGTACACTGCCTGAAGTGCTTAGCAGAATCGGGGAGGTCAGCCGAAAATACAACCTTCGTATTGCAAACGTGTTTCATGCAGGCGACGGAAATCTGCATCCGTTAATTCTCTACAATTCCAAAATGGACGGAGAGACGCAGCGTGCGATCCAAGCAGGCTCGGAGGTTTTAAAGGTCTGTGCCGATGTAGGCGGGTCCATCACCGGTGAGCATGGAGTCGGCGTAGAAAAAATGGAGGATATGCGGTTCATTTTCACAGAAGATGAAATGGATGCGCAGATCCGAATACGGGACGTCTTCAATCCTGATAATCTGTGCAATCCCGGAAAGATATTTCCTAAACCGGCTCGATGCGTCGAATTGAAACAGCCTAATGTCTCGTATGCAAATTCCTAACCCGAATAGATCCTTCCTTAACCGGTTGCCGGAGCAACCGGTTATTTCAATATTGGATAGTAATTGTAACTTCTTCAACAACCATGAAAGAACGGATTAACTTTCATGCTCTGTGGTGCAGTGCAAGTATAAATATTTAGCGGATGGTTCAACTGCACTTTTAGCAGGAAATATAGTTGGATTGGGTCTTCCTATTTTAATTGTCATCTTAATTGTAGCCAGGGTATTTGGCAAAAAATATGTTTTAAAATATGGTGAAGGTAACATTGCAGTCTTTTTTTGCCTCATTGTAAATTTAGCAATAATATTATCGAAAATATTCAATTTTTAATCAACGATATCCTCTTAAGGGACGAACTAAACATATTCCCCAATTAAGCTCCGCCCGGTAACCCACAATTGTTTAATATTAGGCGTATTTCCATTTCACTAAACTGAGTATGAATGATCGATTGAGAGATGGGTACCTATTAGTAAACGCTCTTTTTAACAGATGAATAATGAACAGACGAGTCTAATCAATAATAATCGACGAATTATGACAAATTTCGCAATTCATTTCTAGTACAATAGTCGTCAAATGACTAATTTAATAGAAGGAAGTGCGCAATTGTCAATTCATACACAATGGAAACGTCGGTTTGCTTTTTTAAGTTTAAGTGCTTTACTTTTTTCTTTGTGATTCCCAATAGGCGAAGAAGTAGCAGCCGCTGTTCAGAATGAAAGCGTGGAAGCAACATTTTTTAACTATTCTAAGACTTTGAATGGCCTGGATTCACCTCAAGTAAACATGAGATCTACACAGACAAGCGTTACTAAGCCGGAATAGCCGACTGTGACTAATGGGGTTTATGGTCATGGAATTAATGAAGAAAGAACAATAGAGATACCAGCCAATGAATTAGGCGTAACGGGAACCGTAACTGGCAAAGTGGCAAAGGTTACTTTGATCATGATTTTTACATCCAAAAAAAACCGTATTTTATGTTGGATTATCTGCCGCGCGAGCAGATGATATTTGTGAACAGTGCCCGGCAGGACTTGATCTTTCATTTAAATATTCCTACCCCACAAAATGAAATGTAGGATCCTTTCTTATATCAATATATTCAAAAATCTGCTGAGTTAATCAGCTTAGATAAGAGACACGAATCAAGAAGGACAAACGTACAGGGGAAACCATATTAGAGAAAGATAAGTTAGAGTTCACCCGAACAGAATGGGATCAAGCTACCCAGAAGCAGGTTGTCCGTAGAGCTTATTATCAAGTTCAAGATCAGTTGTTGTCATCGACATTAATTGTAGGAAGACAAGAACATGATTACATTAGCCGCCAGCGCAGACAGTGATGATCGGCTATCGCAAATACGATCTGATTGAGGCTCGCAATAAAGGTATCACTTCGATTGGTGTAGGCTATGGCTACGGCTTAGTGGAAGAACTGACGGGGGAGAAGTCGGCCTATTATTGCGCAACGTTCCAGGACGTAGCCCCTGGCCGCCACCGATAGACACACGATAGGGATTGTATCGGAGCGGACGCACGACTGCGCCCGTTACGGCTGTGACTCAAGGTTTGTCGCCTTCATGACGAGTCGCCCGATCATGGAGTCGCAGACGAGAAAAAAACGGCTGCAGATTTGCTTTTGCGCCTTCCTTCTATATCGTTCCTCTATTTTCGAACTGTTCTCCTTCTTTTCCTTCCAGGTTACCCGCCTCATGCGAATCGTTCTCTTTAGCGCAGTTGGCTTCTCGTGCCACAATTAACACGAAAAAACATGCAGACAATCCGCCGGATTGTCGCCAAAGGAGAGTGTTTTCGTATGAAGCCGATTGCCCGCTCAATGCACCAAACGATGCTGCTTTTGCTTGTGTTATGCCTAAGCGCACTGGGTCTACCGCCTGTAATGGCGTTCGCGGACCCGCCAGTCGTCGCCGCACCGACGAATGTGACGCTGGTCGCCAAATCGGATACGGCCGTCAGCTTGTCGTGGACAGCTTCGACGAGCAGCGACATTATGTCGTATGAAATTGTAAGCGGAACCACGGTCGCTGCCGTGGTGTACAAGCTCAGCGCGACCAGCTCGCTGCCAACTGTGTACGCGTTCTCCGGGCTGTCGCCGGCGACGACATATTCGTTCGCTGTCGTCGCCCGCAGCGCCGGGGGCAACGCCTCCGCGCCAAGCGCCACGCTGACGGTGACGACGGAGAGCGGCAGCGTCTCCGTCAATATCGCGCTCGGTGGCGTCGCGACCGCCGACTACCAGGACTTCGACCGTCCAGCGTGGAAGGCGGTCGACGGCACGACCGCGGTCGTCAGCGGCGTCCGCAATTTGTGGCATTCGGCCAATGTGGCCGGAGCGCATTGGCTGCAGGTAGATATCGGCAAGCCGCGGTACACGAAGCGGTTTGTCGTACGGCACATGGGCGCGACGGGCGGTCTCGTTTCGGACAATACGAGGGATTTTAAAATTCAGGGCAGTAATTCGACGATGGCGTGGGACGATTTGCTGACCGTCACCGGCAACACGTATAATGTTACCGATCATACGGTGACGCCAGCGGCAGCTTAT
The DNA here is from genome assembly GCF_025567575.1 of Paenibacillus baimaensis. Taxonomy (NCBI): domain Bacteria; kingdom Bacillati; phylum Bacillota; class Bacilli; order Caryophanales; family Paenibacillaceae; genus Paenibacillus; species Paenibacillus baimaensis. The sequence continues at coordinate 48,477 of NZ_JAOQIO010000106.1, forward strand.
CGCTTTTACCGGATTTATATTACCGATCCGGGCAATACGGACGACCGTGCGCGCATATCGGAGCTGGAGATTTATTCCGATCCGTCGCTCACCGATCCGCCGTATACGCCGATCGACGAGGTGAACTTGTCGCAGGATTTGGTTTCGCTGGGCATTTACAGCGCCAATCTGACTCCGAATCAGCCGACCGTAGACGCAAGGCCCTACATTGAAGCGGCGCTCCAATACGCCAAGGGGGTTGGGATTCATAAGCTGACGGTTGACCAGGGGGATTATTATTTTCTGTCCCAGGCGGCCGCCGACCGCCATTTGGAAATTGTCGGCTCGAAGGATTTGACGATCGATTTTGCCGATTCCAACCTGTATTTCGCGAACGGGCATTTGATAGCCATTTTGTTGACGAACTGCGAACGGATGACACTTACGCGGCTTAAGGTGGATTACCTTCAGCTTCCGTCCACGCAGCTTGTCGTGAGCAGCGTGAACGCGTCCGCACGCACGATCCAGTACACGACGATGAGCGGTTTTCAGTCGCCTGTGGCGTTTAATGCGTCAAGCACGCCGTATGGCGATGCAGGCGCGCTGCGTGTCTTCGTATTCCGTGGTGGCGAGCGCGTTCAGGAGGTTGGCCGGCTGCAGGCGTCCCGCAATGCGACGAGCGACACGATAAATATTATCAACGACGACAAGCCGTGGACGCAGGAAGCGAACCTGGCTGCGATCCAGCCGGGCGATACGCTCGTCTACACCGACCGCAGCGGCGGGCATACGATCAAGATGAACGGTGGACAGGGTAACACGATCAGCTATGCGGAGGTGTACGCCGCGCCGGTGTTCGCCTTCCTGTTCCACAAGCAGTTCAACACCACCGTCGATCACGTATCGGTGAAGCCGCGCCCCGGAAGTGGGCGGCTGATGAGCTCGAACGCGGACGGTATTCATTTTGGCAATGCCCGCCAGAACAACGTCGTCCAAAACAGCTTCGTGCAAGGCACCGGCGACGACGGCATCGCCTTCAACTCGACCTGGCTGGCGACGGTGACAGGCCAAACCGCGGCCCGGACGCTGACCGTGCAGCGCTTTATTAACGAAAAGTTCCCGGTCGGCACCGAAGTCGAGTTTATGGACGGAGCGACCGGCGAACTTAAAGGAACGGCCGTTGTTACGGAGATGTCTCCGCCGTACGGCAGCCAGACGTTTCTTGCGAACGAAAATGTCACCGTCACCTTCGACCGCGACATGCCGACGCTTTCGGCGGGCTCGGGTATGTATCCGACGAATCCGAACGAACGCGGCTATGGCTCAAGGGTGCTGAACAACCATATCGAGAAGACGAATTTGGCGCGCGGCATCCTGTTTGCGGGCATTATGAACGGCGAGATTCGCGGCAACACGATCAAGAAAACGAACATGTCGGGCATTAACGTAAACCAGGAATATTTGTTGTCCACATTCAAGGCCGCGCCGGCCAACGGCATCACGATTGAAGACAATACGATCGAGCAGGCGTTTCTGTGGGGCGCACCCGCCTCGGAAATCGTCAATTCGGGCGCTGCGCTGCTCGTCAACTCCTATACGCCGTCCGGTTGGTCGCCGGGCATGCCGCACCAGAATATCGCGATTCGCGGCAATACGATCACCGATTCCGGCCGCACCGGCATTCGCATGGAAAATACCGATGGCGGCGAGGTGTCGGGCAATACGGTGCTCCGGCATACCCTGCTGCCCGAGCAGGTGTACGGCGTGCGTGGCACGGCGGATGAGATCGCGACGCAGTGGGAGGAAATTCGCTCCGGCATCGTGATCAAGACGAGCGATGCCGAAGCGTTCGGCAACACCGTGACGCCCGCCTATCCGCTGACGACGCTGCTCGCCTCTCCAGCGGCGCCAGATGGCCCGGGCGGCTCGTACAAGTCGCCCGTGACGCTGCAGCTTACGACCGGCAGCCAGCGCCCGACGGTGACGTCCACCGTCTATAGTTTCGACGGCGGCACCACGTGGTCCGCCTACAGCGGGCCGATCGTGCTGGCGTTGGACGGAGACTACAGCTTCAGCTACCGCTCGACAAATATCGCGGGCGTGACGGAAACGGTGCACACCGCCGCGTTCCGTCTGGAGTTGGACCCGCCCGTGGGGCAGTAGCGTGTGATTCGCTCTGGCTTCGCGGCATTGCGTTCCGACCGCAAATCCGATGATGCGGCCGCATTCGTCTTACGGTGCAAAGCGAGTCCGCAGCCCATTCTGACTTTCCCCCTTTGTACGTGCAGGGCCGCACCGATAGAGAACGTCGGCGCGGGCCTGCCTCGTTTTTTTACCGACGCCGCGACCGGTTCTGGTATAATAGCGCTATATCCCGATTACCCGTAAAGGTGGACAACTATGCCGAAGCCCGTTGTTGGAAAGCTGCAAATGCGCATCGTTCTGCTCTTATGCTGCGCCGTGCTGCTGCCGATCTGCCTGCTCTCCGCCATCAACTACCGGATGACGCTGAGCGCCGCACAAAACCAGACGGAAAAATATAGCCGTCAGCTGCTGGAGCAGGCAGTGCGTGAGCATTCGATCGTACACGAGCAGATGAAGAATGTCATGTACGACATTCTCGGTAGCATGGACAAATATTTTTCCGTGCTCGGGGACTATTACACGAATGCGCAAACGCTTTACTTTATAAAAGAAATGGAACAGCGCGTCGCGATTCACAGCAAATATATCGCCTCGATCGAGCTGCTCGACCTGGAGCGGCGGGTCGCCTATTCGACGACAGATAACCGGCTGACGCCCTTCGACCGGTTCGCCGATCAGGAGCTGCTGAGCGGCATCGCGCGCAAGGACGATTATACCGGCATCCGGTATTTGCCGCGTCCCGGGCTCATCACCTATTACATGTACGTCGGCGTGTCCGAGCCGCAATCGGGCGTGATCGCGATCAATGTGAAGGACGACGACATGCGGCAGTGGGCCTCGGTGCTGCTCGCGGAAACGGGCGGCTCCTTCTATGTCTCCGACGCGAAGGGCCATCTGCTGCTGGGTGGCGGCGAGGAGGAGACGTCTGCCGCACTGCGCGAGCTGGCAGGGGGCAACACGGAGCCGCGCGAAGGAAACAGACGTTATCTGCTGCTGCGCGAGCAGGCGACCACAAGCAAATTCGAATACGCGCTCATCATTCCGTACGCCTCGTTCGCGCAGGCGGCGGAGCGTCAGAGCCTTGCGTTCGCGGTCATCGGTCTGGTGGCGGCGCTGCTGAGCCTCGCGATCGTCATCCTTGCCTCGCGGTATTTGTACCATCCGATCGTGCGTATCATGAGTGCCATTGGCAGCCGCGCGCCTGCGGCGTCGGAACCGAAGGCGGCGCTGCTCGACGAATCCGGCTACATCGTCGGCGCCTTCAGCCGCCTGACGGACGAAAGCGAGCGGCTGAGCGACGCGGTGCGGCATCACCGCGAGACGATCCGGCACAACCTGCTGACGCGCCTGCTGCAAGGGCGGCCTCCGGAGCTCGCCGCCGCCTCTCCGCTGCTGGAGCTGCCGTGGCCGCATCCGGTATTTACGGTCCTGTCCCTGCATGTGCATTGGGGCGAGCTACGCGAGGATTACAGCGAGCTGGACATGGAGCTGACGAATTATGCGATCCGCAACGTGGCCGCGGAGACGCTGCATCCGCTTGGCGTGGCCGAGACGCTGGCGCGGGACGCGGATACGATCGTCGTCATCTGCAACACGGCGCAGCAGGAGACGGCCGGGCGCTGGCTGGCCGCCGCCGCCGAGGTGCGCCACAACGTGAAGCGGTACATTCGGCTTTCCGTAGATATCGGTATAGGCAGCGCGGGCGAAGGGCTGGCGCACGCCGCCGTTTCGTACCAGGAAAGCCTGCAATGTCTGAGCTACAACCGGCTGTTCGATCCTACGAAGTTGACGCATTACTGCGAAATTGCGGAGACGACGGCGCGGCCGCGGAGCCGCTCGTTCGTCTGGTCCAATTATGAAGCGGATTATGTGAAGCATATCCGCCACGGCCGCGTGGACGGTGCGCGGGCGCTATGCGAGCGGCTGCGCGAGGACGCCAAGGACGCACAGGCGAGCGTGGCGGAGACGCAGATTATGACGCTGCAGTTGTCCGCCAGCCTCCTTCTTCTACTGGAGGAATACGGCTTCGACAAGGAGGAGGGCGGGCTACGCGACGAGGTGACGACGCTGTTAGCGACTAGCCGCTTCGCCGAGACGACGGAGCTGCTAGCAAGCTTAAGCGAGCGGCTGATCGCCTCCGTGGAGCGGAAGCGGGCCGGCGTCAACCAGGAGATCATGGAGAAGGCGGCCGCCTGGATCGAGCAGGACATGACGCTGACCGCGGAGCGCATCGCCGCCCAATTGTCGCTTAGCCCGCCATCGCTGAACAAGCTGTTCCGCGAGCGAAAGGGCATCACCGCCGGAGAATATATTCTTCGCACCAAGGTAGAGCGGGCGAAGCGGCTGCTGCTCGAAACCGACGACAAAATCGAGGACATCGCAGCCAAGACCGGCTATGCCAGCACACGCGGGTTCTACAAGGTGTTTAAGGAACTAACCGGAACGACGCCGACGGAATTTCGGAAAATGCATGGGTAACGCGCGGCAGAAGGGACAGAAATCCCCGATGCGGCGCGTTTTTTTCATCATTTGCTGGGCCTGGCGGCCGCGTTTCGGATGGTGCTGCATTTTTCGGATCGTTCTGTTTACGCGCTTCTTTTCCCCGTGACATAATCGGAGCGAAGCCGGGGCTGCCGAGGGAAAGGAGGAGGACAACATCATTGCAACCGTAAACAAGCACAAGGCGCTGCTGCTTATGTTTTTGCCCGGCCTGCTTTATTTTATCGTATTCAAATATGTGCCGATGGCGGGGATCGTCGTCGCGTTCCAGGATTACAACTTTGTTCAGGGCATTCTGGGCAGCGACTGGGTCGGCTTCCGTCATTTCGAGCGGCTGCTGGCGGACCCGATGTTTGCCCGCGTGCTGCGCAATACGGTGCTGATCAGCTTGTACCGGCTGGCGTTAGAATTTCCTGCGCCGATCGTGTTCGCGCTGCTGCTGAACGAGCTGCGGAAAAGTGTGTTCAAGCGCTGGGTGCAGACGATAAGCTATTTGCCTCATTTTATTTCGTGGGTTGTCATCGCCGGGCTGCTGAACGTCTTTTTTTCGCCGAGCTACGGCATCGTCAACTGGGCGCTGCAGCTTGCCGGAGTCAAGCCGATCTTTTTTATGGCGTCGCAGGAATGGTTCGTGCCGATCCTGATCATGAGTAACATCTGGAAGGAGCTCGGCTGGGAGGCCGTCGTCTATTTGGCGGCGCTGTCCGGCATCGACGCGAGTCTGTACGAGGCGGCGGAGATGGACGGCGCAAGCAAATGGCGGCAGACGGTCGCGATTACGCTGCCGTCGATCGCGCCGGTGATCGCGGTCATGCTCATTTTGCGCGTCGGGCACATTTTGGATGCGGGTTTTGATCAAGTGTTCAACCTGTACAGCCCTACCGTGTATGAGGTCGGCGACATTCTCGACACATTCGTGTACCGACTGACGATGGTCGATATGGACTACAGCTTCGGGGCCGCCGTAGGGCTGTTCAAGTCGGGCGTCGGCCTGCTCATGATCGTGATCGTCAACGGCGTCATACGCAGACTGACCCGGGGCGAACAGGGCGTCTGGTAGAAAGGAGGAGCCTCTAAATGATGCAAAACCGAACCTTCGGTGTGCGAATGTTTCAAGCGGTCAACGGACTGTTTCTGACCGCGCTCATGGCGCTGACGCTGTATCCGTTCGTGCACCTGCTGTCGGTGTCGCTGAGCGAAGGCGCGGAGGCGTCGCGCATCGGCCTGCACTTGTGGCCAAGATCATTCGACTGGGTGGCGTACCGCGAGGTATTGATCTCGGAGCTGACGTGGATCGGCTACCGCAATACGGTGCTACGCACCGTCATCGGCACGGCCCTGACGGCCGCGCTGACAGCGATGACCGCCTATCCGCTCGCTAAGGCGTATTTTCCGCTGCGCCGCACCTGGATCGTGTTGATCGTGTTTACGATGATTTTCAGCGGCGGGCTCGTGCCGAACTATTTGCTCATCAAGGAGCTGGGGCTGCTGAACTCGCTGTGGGCGCTTATTTTGCCGGGGCTTATCAGTCCGTTCAGCCTGCTTATCGTGCGCAATTTTTTTCAGTCGATTCCCGTCAGTCTGGAGGAGTCGGCGCGCATCGACGGCGCTTCCGAGCTGACCGTGATGTGGCGGATTGTACTGCCGCTGTCGATGCCGGTCATGGCGACGATTGCGCTATGGACGGCGGTGGGACACTGGAACGCTTTTTTCGATGCGATCTTGTACATGACGGACAAAAACAAGCTTGTGCTTCAGGTCATCCTGCGCAAAATCATCCTGGAGCACCAGATGATCGGGCAATACGACGGTGCAGGCCTGAACATGCGGACAGCGCAGGAAGCCGTCGAGGCGGCGACAATCATCATTTCGACGCTGCCGATATTGATCGTTTATCCATTTTTGCAAAAGCATTTTGTCAAGGGCGTGATGCTCGGCTCGATCAAGGGCTAACGCACGTCATTCCACGGATTGAAAACAATCGAAAAAGGGGTGTGTCACGATGAAAAGATACGGATACCGCATAGCATCGGCGCTACTGGTCTGCTCGCTTGCGGCAGGCTGCAGCGCCTCGGGCGGCACAGAGAAGGGAGATAGTGGCAAGGAAGGGGGCAAGGACGGCGCAGCGCCGATGACGATTTCCTGGCTCGGGCGCAATCAGCTCCCCGGCACGGTGATGGATAAGGATACGGAGGCGCAGAAGTTGCTGGAAAGCAAATTCGGGGTGAAGCTCGATCCGATCTTTATCGACCCGACGAGCTGGCAGCAGCAAATTACGGCCCGCTTCGCCTCGGGAGACATTCCCGACGTCATCTGGGTCAACAATGTTGCCGAGCTGGTCACCTATGCGAATCAGGGTGTGCTGGCCGAGGCGCCGCTTGACTTGCTTAAGCAATACGCGCCGAACTATTACAAGGATGCGCTGGACATCGATCAGCGTGTGCTGAACCTGTCCCAATACAAGGGCAAAAACTACGCAATGGTCAAAATCGACCCGATCGCCACCGTCAAACGGATGTCCGGCGTGCGCCAGAGCTGGTACGACAAGGTCGGCATCGCGAAAGAGCCGGAGACGATTCAGGAGTTCGAGGACATGTTCAAAAAATTCCGCGACAACGATCCCGACGGTAACGGCAAAAAGGATACGTACGCGTTCAGCATCGCCTGGAAGGACGGCAGCGGCAACTTCGGCGGCGCTGCCAACGATATCGTCAGCCAGTTTTTTTACACCTACGGCACGATGCCGAGCATGCGCTTCGTCAAGGACAGCAAAATCGTCGACGGCTCGGCGCAGCCGGAGCTGAAGGACGGGCTGAAGCTGCTACGGCGCTGGTACGACATGGGCATCGTCGATCCCGAGTTTGTCGTGGACGACAGCAAAATTTGGCATAACAAATTTATCGATGGCCGCGTCGGCTTCTACGGACGCACCGTCTGGTGGGTTAATCCGAACGGTCTTGCGACGAACGCGCTGCGCGAGAAGGCGCCAAACGACGGTATCAAGCTACTGAAGCCGCCGGTCGGACCGAACGGCTCCAGGGGCATCGTGCAGGACAACCCGGCGGGCTCGGGTCTCGTCGCCTTCGGCAAGCAATTGGAGAAGGACCCGGACAAGCTGAAAAAAATCATTCAAATGCTCGACAGCGCGGGCAGCGACGCGTCGCTAACCTACTCGATCGGCCGCGTCGGCGTCGAGAACAAGCACTGGAAATTCGACGATAAGGGTGCGCTTCAGCCGATTGCGCCGTACGACAAGGCGGAAAATCTCGCGAAGGAAGGCAAAACGGAGTTTTTTGCGCCGTGGCTGAGCAAGGCATACCAGTTTGGCGTACTGCCCAAAGGGGTGGACGGCATGCTGAAGACGTACGGCATCGGGCCGTTCGATCCGATTTACAAATACCCGCTGCCGAGCGCCAAGCAGTACCAGAACAACGTCAACGCCGTCGTGGACGAATGGCTCGCCAACTTTATCGTCGGCAAGAAGGATATCGATAAGGACTGGGACGCTTACCTGGACGCGTGGAAGAAGGCTGGGGGCGACATGCTGGAGAAGGAAGCGAACGACATTTATCAATCGATGTTCAAAAAATAGGAGGGACATTCCATGTCTAACACAACACAACAAATCTCGTCGCGTTCGGTTTACGTCGGCCGCGATCCGTATTATTTGGTCTGCGAGCCATTCCTGCGCAAAGCCCCGAACGGGGAGCTGTTTATCTTTTTCCAATCAGGCGGCCATACAGAGCCGGCCAACAACAATACGCTGTTCATCACCCATTCGCGGGACAAAGGCGAGACGTGGACCGAGCCGCGTGAAATTATCACGACCGAAGGCAAAGGCACCTGGAGCTCGGAGGTGTTCGTCGACGACGACAAAATCACCTCCTTCGTGTACGAGGTGGAACAGGACAACCATTTTGCCACGCTGCGGGCATTCCGTTCGTACAGCTACAACAGTGGAGTCACCTGGACGCCGCGGGAGAAATTCGAGGGCTTCCATGAATGCCACAACATGCGTCAGCGCATCATTCGCTCCGACGGTGCTTGGGTCATCCCGTTCTGCTATACGGAGCCGGTCGACCTTCCTGAGGAGAAGCCGCAGCCGGCGTACGAATCGAGCATCGCGCCTTGGCGGGCGTTCTACCAGAATCATCTGTACCGCAGCGGCGTGCTGATCAGCACTGACGGCGGCCTGACGTTCTCGCGCCACGTCGCGCCGGGCCCGCGCAGCGAGCAATTTTTGTGGGAGCCGAACGTGATCGAGCTGTCGACCGGCGAACTGGTCATGCTGATGCGCAACGAATACAACGGCTGGCTGTGGCGGTCCGTGTCGCGCGACGGTGGCGTCACTTGGAGCGAGGCCGAGCAGACCGATATTCCCGACGCGGCGGTGAAGATGCGGCTGCTGAAGCTGGCGGATGGCCGGATCGCGCTGTTCTGCCACCCGAACCCGGATATCGCAACCGATCCCGACTGGCTGAAGCACAGCTCTCGTACACATCGTTACCCGTTCGAGCTGTGGGTATCGTCCGACGATATGAACACCTGGTCGGTCAAAATCGACCTGCAGCACGTTCTGCCGCCGCGCCGCGAAATCGACCTGTACCACTATCCCGACGGCTACGTGGACGAGGAGGACAAGGCGATCTATATCGCCGTCGATTTGAACCGCAACGAGCTGATCGCGATTACAATTCCGTTCGAGGCGTTGGAGAGGTGGGGGTAAGGCCGGCGCATTAGAGGAGCTTGCCGTAGGGAGGCGTTTCAGTGACATTTGATCTTCCAATCTGTTAAAACCAGATTCCCTGATTTAAGATTCCAAGGTTGGAGTCAAATTTTAGGCGTATGCTTACGAAGTCGCTTTCCCTTGGAAAGCGTGGAGGCGACCGCTCCGCTTTTATAGATACAAATGTCCCTCTTCGCTGCTGTGTGCTTCCTCTCAAAATTCACATTGACCTTGCCCTTGGGTGAAAGTATTAAAAGAAGAATTAAGTAAGACCTAATGGAGAGTCTTACTCGACCTGTTATTCTTTATCGCTACCCACGGAAGGGGAGTCATATTTCGGCTCCGCCGGAGTAGTAGGTTGCGGTTTCCAACGTATCCCTTTTCGTTTACAATGTAGCTACGCTAAATAAGGCAAGCCTCACATCAGGAAGGAGAGCAAGGATGCGTCACTCGCAAAAGCTACAGCGGCAAATGTCCGCCATGATGGCACGAGCGGTGGCCGATTCGCGGCAGGGCACATATCAGAGATCGCAGAGCCCGGTCCAAGACTAGCAATCGCTACAGCGCAGCGCCGGCAACCTCGCTGTAACGCAGTGGGTGCGGCAGCTTGTCGCTGCGGGCGGCACTGCGTTACAGCTACAATGCGGGTTAGGAGGCCTTGGTCCTTTCAAGAGCGTGAGCGGGCGGTTCTTCGGAGCCGCCCTTTTGGTGTCGACCTCCCTACTGACAATCGGCAACGGGCTGAGACTCGGCATGGGCAGTCGGTTCGCTCGAAAACTCACACACTCTCTTCCTCCATAGTGGACTACGATTGGTATCTATAAGTGTCCGCAAATAATAATGTTTTAGACGCCCATGCTGTAACGCGGCACCATCAGATGATGAAAATGGACGTTTGCGATATAATTGACTTACGGCTGGCGAAGGGAGGTCGGCAGTCAATGGTGCCTCGAGCCCGAGTTTTAGACTGACCTCAACGACCAAATGCACCACAGAATGTTGCTCCATTTCGGAAGCACGCAGAATAGAATAACCATTTGCGGTAATTGCACCAACCCCTTCAATTTGACATGCCGTAAGGTGAGTGTCTTGGATGGACGTCGTTTACAGTCATGTATGTGGGGTTGACGTGTAGGCACATTTTCGTCATTAGACAACTGCGACGGGAAATATTCTGGTAAAATTGCTGAAGAGAAACGTACGTTCTTATATGAAGGTGGGATTACATTGGATGCAAAAAGTTATGCATACGCTGCCGAATTACTAGACCAATTGGCTAATGTAGTAAAGAAGGACGATTGGAATGTGATTATAATCCCCGAATTAGGATCTCTAGGCATGGTTGCCGCAGCTGACAAAGGAGAACGAAACAATGAAAAAGTACATACTCTTCGATCATGATGGTGTTCTGGTTGATACTGAATTCTGGTATTACAAAGCGGGAGAACGCGCTCTTGCTGACATTGGATTTACCTTGGATAAAGATCAATACCTCCGCGACATGACCCAGTCATTGGGCACTTGGTCCCAAGCTAGGGCGGCAGGTATTGATGAACAGACCATCAGCAAGCAGCGTGAGGTCCGCAACGTCTATTATCAGGAATATCTAAGAACAGAAGCCATAGAGATTGAAGGCGTAGTTGAAACTCTAGCCGAACTGTCAAAGTACGTCCACATGGCCATCGTGACGACTGCAAAACGTGCGGATTTTCAACTTATTCATGAAAAGCGCCAGATTAGACAATTCATGGAATTCGTCCTTGTTCGCGAAGACTACGAGCGCACCAAGCCGCACCCGGAACCATACCTGACCGGCCTAAAACGCTTCGGAGCTACCAAAGAAGAGACCCTGGTTGTAGAGGATTCAAACAGAGGGTTGAACTCAGCCGTGGCGGCTGGTATCGACTGTGCTATTGTCCATAACGACTTCACAAAAACACATGACTTCTCACAGGCCAGCTATCGAATCAAGACTCTGATTGAACTAAAGGACATTATCCTGAATGTAACCTGAGAGAGCATTCAGGGTTGTGGTGCAAAGCTCTGATTCATGATAACATCATTGAAATGAAGTCGTGGGATGGAGCAACTTACTTTGGAAGCGAAATTGAATTTATTTAAATGGAAGCAATATGAATCGGCAATCATTTTACTAACGGTAAGATGGTATTTGAAATATGCAGCTAAGTGCTTCTTTACAAAGGCTTTGTCCTCTCCACATACTCAAATCCCAGGTGTAATCACCTTGGATAAAAATCCAGCGTATCCACCTGCCATACAAGAATTAATAAATGAGAAATCCTTTCCAAAAGAAACCTTGATTAGACAGACAAAGTATCTAAATAATATTGTGGAGCAAGATCACCGGTTCATAAAGAAAATTACAAAACCAACGCTTGGTTTCAAATCGTTTCTTACAGCGGATCAGACGTTAAAGGGAATTGAGGCTTTACATATGATAAGGAAAGGACAGGCCGATGATAATTCGACTGTCCTCACTGTTGTTGAATGGCTAAATAAGATATTTGGTTTAGTGGCATAGACAAAGTAAAGTTTGTCGGTTACTGCGAACTTTTTTAAATCCTTGCACCAGAACCGTCTATATGACCCAGCTAATATTAATAATTTTCCCCGCGATAGTAGCGCTTCAGTTTTTCTTCCAAATGAACGAGCTGCGCTTCCTTCTCCTCAATATCTTTCAGCAGCTTTTGCTTTTGATCTTCAATCAGCTTGGTTCTCTCCGGCAGGGTTGAGGTTCCTTCGTTCACCTTATCATAATACTTTTTGATGTCCTCCACACTCATCCCGGTTTCGCGAAGACATTTAATAAAAACTAGCCAGCTCAGATCATCATCCGTATAAAGACGGTTATTCTGCTCGCTTCGGGCAGCAGGTTTCAACAGTCCCTTTCTTTCGTAAAAGCGGATCGCTCCAATATTGATCCCGACTTCCTTCGCCACTTCTCCAATCGTTAACATACTTACCCTCTTTTATTAAAAATTATTTGTTGACCTACACTAAGTGTAGCATAGTAACTTATAAATATCGTTAAAGAAAAATCAAATTAGGGAAAGAAGGATTCGCATGAAAAAGACAGCCTTTGTAACCGGAGCAAATAAAGGAATCGGAATTGAAATTGTTAAGCAGTTAAGTGAAGCAGGCTGGAAAGTCGTCCTTGGTGCACGCAGTGCCGAACGGGGTGAAGCAGCCGTTTTCGAGTTAACTTCCAAGGGGTTAGACGTAGAATATGTACAAATCGACATGAGCGATTTGAAAACCATCGAACAGGCAGCCGATACGCTCAACAAGAATTATCCTGACCTGAAGCTTCTGATCAATAACGCTGGTATGCCTGGCGCTTTCTCCCGTTCTTTTACGGATACCAAAGAGGAAGATCTGCGGAATGCCTTCGAAGTTAACTTTTTCGGGACCGTCCGTTTGAACCAGTATTTGTTCCCGTTAATCAAAGATAACGAAGGCACAATCGTCAATGTATCGACCGACATGGCTTCTCTGGACCATATGCAAAATGCTGAATTTACTTTAAACGCATTCGATTATAACTCATCTAAAACGGCCAACAATGCCATGACACTTTCAATGGCTTATGAAGTCAAAAACAGCAGCGCTCAAGTATTTGCGGTAACGCCTGGATTCACCTCAACAGATCTTAATGGCAATGCCGCGGGCGGTAAATCGAAAGAAGCCGCCGCTGCGATTATAGTGGGTTATGCGACAGATGGCAAACGTCATAACGGCGAATTCTTGGATGAGAAGGGGGTTTACTCCTGGTAACCCACAATTGCCGAAAGCAACTCTTGCCGCCCATATCGCGGACAAGAGTTTTTTGCGTACAAGATTCCAGGTAAAATAACGATCAAGCGCATTATGGTAACGAATTTGGCAGATGAAATGACGGTATCAGATTTAGCGGAGCTGCAGTGCAAAATTTACTTTGTACAGCCTTAAAACTCTTCTAAAACCTTAGATTTGTCACCATGGACCTTTTCCAGGTGATCCTCTCCCCAATAGCATAATTGGTCAAGCGCGGGCTTTAATCCCCAGCCGTAGGAAGTTAACTCATACTCCACTTTAGGTGGGATCTCTTTATAAACCTTTCGTGCAATAATCTCATCCTTTTCCAGTCCTCTTAGTTGAGTGGTCAGCATTTTTTGCGTAATGCCGGGCATTAACCGTCGAAGCTCAGACGTCCGTTTCCGTCCTGTCATCAAATGATAGATGATTAAAGGCTTCCATTTCCCCCCCATTACTTCTAATGCCGCCTCCACACCAACTTTATACTTCTTTTGAACGCTATTTTCCCTCTTTTCAGTCATCACTTAACCCTCCGTTAAAAGGCTGTATTTTTGCTAGGAACATAACATTCGTTCATTCATTCCGTTGTTCAGGTAAGTTTCTAGGGCATCTATATCTTGGGTACTTCTATGCTCCTATGGCACCTGTATCATCCTATAGAACTTGAAAGTGCGTACTTCCGGATTATTTTAATACTGTTTATAATAGCATCAGCCATTGATAATGGCTACAAGTTGGTTGTTGAGAAAGGTAGTGAAGATACAAGTATGAGAGTATTAATCGTTGTTTCGCACCCGAGAGAGGATTCTCTGACCTTTAAGGTTGCCGATCGTTTCGTACAAGGTCTTGCTGAGGCCGGCCACGACTATGAGATATTGGATTTACACCGGATTGGCTTTGACCCTGTTTTAAAAGGAGTAGATGAACCTGATTTGTCAGCTGCGGAACAGTCCTTTTCTCCTGAGGTGGAATTGGAAATAAGGCGCATGAAGGAGCATGATGCCTTAGCATTTATTTTTCCAATTTGGTGGTGGCATTTGCCAGCCATGCTAAAAGGTTATATTGACCGTGTATGGAACAATGGGTTTGCATACGGTTCGAACCAGCTTCATCATCAGCATGTCTTGTGGATTGGTTTGGCGGGCGTTTCCAAAGAACAGATGAAAAAGCGTAACTATGATGAAATGATTACTCATTTGCTCAATGTGGGAATTGCAGATTATTGCGGTGTTTCCAATTCAAAGGTTAATTTTTTATACGAGACTTTGGATTCCAATCCCAAGCATTATGAGATGCTGCTTAACCAAGCTCATCACTTAGGTTTGAATTATGCCAAGGAACAGTAGCCTCAAGTTAACTCTGAACTCTATTGGCTCTGTCCAAGGAAATCCGATAACCAATAAAGTGAATCTGAATCTTATTTGAACAGAGAATTTTCAAATTAAATTGAGCATACTTTGTCAGAACGCTGGAGTGCCCGCAACGTTGTGTACGTCATTTTTCTTTTTCATTGGCATTTATTCAAACGGAAATGTAGGTATTGCGCTAAACATTCCTGTATAGCCTAAGAAATGGGCTTTGTCAAAAAAGGAGCGCCTCGGTATGATGGGTTTGTCGACGGGTAAATACCCACACCATCAAGGAGGCGCTCTTATTATGAAGTTTAAGCAATCAGACGGACAAAATCAACGTATTGAACGAATTACCACTTCGCATCTTGTTGTTGGTATAGATAT
>NZ_JAOQIO010000050.1:0-62235 GCF_025567575.1 Paenibacillus baimaensis
GGCTGCATGGGAGCATTCATGTTATCGTGAGTAAATACTTCTGCAGCTGGCTCCTGATATTGCTGAAACAAATTCATATCATGAGGGTGATGCCCCCACATCGGTGCTTGTGTTTGTGCGCCCTGTACATAACTCGGGTCGACGCATGGATAGGCGTTTGTGGATTCGACCATCGGATGCATCCACGGATTAGACTGCATTGGTTCTGTCCATGGATTAGAGTGCATCGGTTCTGTCCATGGATTAGAGTGCATCGGCTCTGTCCATGGATTAGAGTGCATCGACTCTGTCCACGGATTAGACTGCATCGGTTCTGTCCATGGATTGGAGTGCATCGATTCTGTCCATGGATTGGAGTGCATCGGCTCTGTCCACGGATTAGAGTGCATCGGCTCTGTCCACGGATTAGAGTGCATCGACTCTGTCCACGGATTGGAGTGCATCGGCTCTGTCCACGGATTAGTTTGTATCGGCTTTACAGCCGGCGCTTGAGCTGCAGGCTGTAGGAACTGCGGTTGTTCTTGCTGCATCGGCTGCATGGGCTTCATATTTGGCGCCTGAGCTTCAGGCTGTAGAAACTGCGGCTGTTCTTGCTGCATCGGCTTCATTGGCTTGACTGGTGGCATTTGGGCTTCAGGTTGTAAGTATTCCGGGTATGGTGCTGGCGGCTTTAACGGCATTTGAAACTCGATATTGGGGATCGGTTCAGGCATCGCAATAGGCTTGACAGGCGGTTTTACCACCTCTGGCTGCTCAACTACGGGTGCGGGTGCTACCGCGATTGGCTCAGGTGCAGGTATTGGAACTGGTACTGGAATGGGGGCTGTATTCGGTTTGTTATGATGATGGGATGGGTGGGTATGGTGGTGCTGCGCCTCATTTTCTGGCTGATGCGGATGATCATTTTCATGTTGATGAGATTCATGATGCGGCTTGACCTTGGGAATGTACACAACCTCGCCTGTCATCAAAATATTCGGATTTTTCAGCTGCGGATTTGCGGTAATCAACATTTGCAGGGGGACATTCCATGATTTTCCCAGCTTCCACAACGTATCCCCTTGCACAACCACATGCTTATGCAAATAATCGGTTGGCGGAATGACCGGCATTGGCGCATTGGGGATTTTCACCTTCATTCCCACCTCAATCACATTCGGGTCCGCAATTTGCGGATTGCTGGCAATCAGCTTGTCGAGATCTACATTGTACTTCTTGGCGATTTCGTAGAGCGTGTCGCCTTTCTTCACCATATGAATTTTCACTTCACAAACCTCCTTGGCGTTATCCTGAAAACCACCTGCACGTGCCAAAACAAAATGACCTTACAGTTTATGCACCGAAGTAGGCATTTGACCATCATTAAAGGAAAAAAACTAAGATTAAACGCAAGAAAAATCGAGGGCTTGTCACCTTTACCTACTGGTGTTCGACTTATTGCCTTGCAGAACAACACAAAAAGCCCCCCATCTCCACTTTAGAAGTGGAAACAGAGGGCTGCTCCAAGACGAGTTATTCGTATACCTTCACACCGTCGATATCAACCAGCTTACGGAATTCTTTAAGCAGATGCGTAGTGATAGGGCCTGCTTTGCCTTCACCGATTGTTCTTGCATCCACCTCGCGAACGGCAATAACCTCTGCTGCTGTTCCGGTAAAGAACACCTCATCCGCGACATAAACATCATGCAGGGTGAATGGCTCTTCTTTGACCTTGTAGCCCAGCTTCTCGCAAATTTCGATAATCGCAGCACGGGTAATGCCTTCAAGCGCCCCACAGTAGCAAGGCGGCGTGAAAACAACCCCTCTTTTAATAATAAAAATATTGTCGGACGAGCCCTCAGCCACATAGCCTTGGGAATTCAGCATGATGGCCTCGCCTACGCCAGCCAGATTGGCTTGAATTTTAACCAAAATATTGTTCAGGTAATTCAGCGATTTGATTTTTGGATTCAAAGCATCAGGCACATTGCGGCGTGTGGATACTGAAACGGTTTTTAATCCATTCACATAAGCCTCTTCCGGGTAAATGGACAGCTGCTCTACGATAATAATTACATTCGCTTTCGGCGAACGGCGCGGGTCTAAGCCAAGATCACCGGGACCACGGGAAACAACAAGACGAATGTATCCGTTTTGCAGCTCGTTTTTGCGAATGGTTTCGATCAGCACCTGCTGCATTTCTTCCTGAGGAAGCGGGATGTCAAGCATGATGGATTTGGCCGAATCGTACAAGCGATCCAAATGCTCTTTGCATTTAAAAATATTTCCATTATAAATTCGGATACCCTCAAAGATACCGTCTCCGTACAAAAATCCATGATCGTATACAGAAACTGTTGCCTCTTCCTTGCTCACATACTTGCCGTTTAAATAAATCACTTGTGCCATAATAACAATTACACCTCCGAGTGTGTAGGTTTATAAGAATAGGTGGGATAACAACCCAATATGCGAACCTGGCAGCCTATCGCTTCAATTTCCTGAAGGGCTGACGGGAGCAATACCGAATCAAGTGATGCATCAATATCGATGTAGAAGTAGTAATTGCCCAGCTTTTTCTTCGTTGGCCGGGATTCGATCTTGGACAGATTGATCCTGCGCCAGGCAAAAGCTGAAAGCACCTGATGCAGGGCACCCGGATAATCCTCCGGCAGCGTGACGAGAATTGTCGTTTTGTGAGACCGGTAGTTATCCATCAATTCAATGGGAGCTTGTCCAACCAGAACGAATCGGGTAAAATTTTTCTGATGATCCTGGACATCCTGTGCCCATATCTGGAGTCCATACAGTGCTCCAGCCGAACGAGGAGCAAGTGCCGCTACCTCCGGACTGCCAAGCTCCTGTACGAGTCTTGCAGCTTCACCATTGCTGCTTACCTGCTCCAGCTCCACATGAGGTAAATACTTCCGCAAAAACTGGCGGCATTGGGTTAACGTCACACTGTGTGAAACGATTTTCTTCAGGCCGCTGCAGCTTGCTTCCAACGTATCTCCCGGAGCCCCCACAGCCATTAACTGTATAGAAATCGGGTAAATCCACTCGGCCTGCATCGGCAGATTCACTTCGTGTACCAGCCAATCCAGATGAAGGCTGACCGAGCCGTCGAAGGTGTTCTCGATCGGAATGACACTATAGTCCGTTATTCCGTTTACCGTTGACATAAACACATCGTCAATCAGCTTGCAAGGAACGTACTCACAGACAGCACTGTCCAAAAAATGGCGTGCCGATTCCTCGGTGTATGTACCGGGACCCAAAAGTGCAATTCGCTTCATGTGCGAACGTCTCCTTTGATGTTTTCAAATAATGTACACCCTTCATCAAAGTGTGTCAACACCTGTACGCCATGTGACGCAGGGTTCAGCCACATCAAGGTGGCCTCGATCCCTTCGGCTTGCAGCGTGCCCTGCAGGAACTGCTCCAGCTCCGCCTTGCGGGAGCTGCTCCGGTCGACGAGCGTAAGCATCGTCGGACCGGCACCGCTTAAAGCAACGCCAAGGGCGCCATGGTTCGTCGCCTCTGCGAGGATGTGCGCGAGCCCCGGCACGAGCGGGGCTCGGTATGGCTGATGCAGCGCGTCTTTCATCGCGCGCGGGATCATGTCAAGCCGCCCGGTGCAGAGGGCGGCTACGAGCACGGACGAATGGCCGACGTTGAACACGGCATTCGTCAGGCTTTGCTCGCGCGGCAGGACATGCCGCGCTTTCTCTGTCGACAGCTGGAAGTGTGGAATGGCCACCAACACTTCCAACTGCTCATTCGGCTCGACGCGGATATACTCCGCGCGCTCGCCGTCCCAGAAGGCGACAACAAGACCGCCGAACAGCGATGCACCGACATTGTCGGGATGATGTTCCAGTGCCGTCGACATCTGGAACAAGGTGTCATCCGACAGCGGACTGCCAATCAGCGCATTGGCGCATGCCAGCGCGCCTACAATCGCTGCTGCGCTGCTGCCAAGACCACGCGTAAGCGGGATATCGCTGTACATCGAAATTTCCAGCTCCGGGTGCGTAACCCCGGCTTTGTCAAATACCATCTGCGCTACCTTATAGATCAGGTTTGATTTATCTGTAGGAATTCCTTCCATCCCACTACCGAGCAGATGGATGCTGGTTTGTGCTGCTGTACTCATTTCTATCCATGTATATAGATCAAGCGCCATACCGAGCGTATCAAATCCAGGACCCAGATTCGCCGTACTTCCCGGCACTTTTACGCGTACCTTACCGCCTTGTATACCCATCGTACGACTCCTTTTTCCGTTTAAGCTTCTCGATTGATTTATTAGCCTTCCACCCGATAAACGCTTTTGATCGAGTGAACCACGTCCATATCTTCGAACTGCTTTAACACTTTTTTCATTGCCGCCTGATTTGCATCATGAGTAATAATGATAATTTCCGCTTTCGGATTCGTTTCGTTCGGATGCTGCAATACGGACTCAAGGCTGACTTCATGCTGGGCGAACACCTGCGTAATTTGGGCAAGCACACCCGCCTTGTCTTCGACGTGCAGCAAAATGAAATTTTTGGAAGCAATCTGCTCGTCGGTCTTCAGCTTCTTTTCTTTAAATGGAGCCAAAGCACGCTGACCATTAATCCCCAGCTTCAAATTGCGAACTACCGCCACAAGATCGGCGACAATGGAGGTTGCTGTAGGCATACCGCCCGCTCCAGGACCATAGAACATGGTTTCCCCTACGGCTTCACCGTGTACATACACCGCATTGAACACTCCATTCACCGATGCCAACGGGTGCGATTTCTTCACCATGGTCGGTTGCACGCTGATGCTGATATAATCGTCCTGGCGCTCGGCGATCCCAAGCAGCTTCACTTCATACCCAAGACGCTTGCCGTAAGCGATATCTTCCTTCGTAACTTGACTGATACCACGAACCTTGACATCACTCAAAGAAACATGAGCATGGAAACCGAGTGTGCCAAGAATCGTCATTTTGCGTGCTGCATCGAAACCTTCTACATCTGAGGTAGGGTCAGACTCCGCATAGCCCAGATCCTGCGCTTCCTTGAGCACATCATGATAAGCAGCGCCTTCCTGACTCATCTTTGATAGGATATAGTTGGTCGTACCGTTGACGATTCCCATAATCTTCGTAATGCGGTCAGAAGAGAAGCCCTCAACCAATGTCCGAATGATCGGAATACCGCCTGCCACACTTGCTTCATACAAGACGTCGCAGCCTTTTTCAGATGCTTTCGCCAAAATCTCCTGCCCATGCAGCGCCATTAAATCCTTATTGGCTGTAACAACGTGCTTGCCTCTGTCCAGCGCCTCAAGAATATAGCCTTTGGCCAGCTCAATACCGCCCATCACCTCAATGACGATATCAATTTCCGGATTTTCAATAACGTCACGTGGATCTTCCGTTAATAGCTCAGAACTGACCTCGATGTCACGCAGTTTGCTTTTATCCTGAACCAAAATCTTGGATATCTCGATGGAGGCACCGGTTTGGCTCATCAAATCCTGTTGGTGTCCCTTGATGATACGGACAACCCCTGTTCCTACAGTCCCAAGACCGAGCAGCCCTACTTGAATAGATTTCATATGTTATCCTCCTTATATTTGCAACCGATCCTTCAGCCTTCAGCTACTACCCCTGCCCAACCAGAGCAGCACGACTGACGCCTTCCTGTGCTCGCAGCATCTCCAGCACAAAAGCTACATTTTCTTCCATTAATGAAGTCTCCACTGAAATCACCACATTGGCTATCCCTTGCAGCGGAATCGTTTGATGTATCGTTAGTACGTTACCCTCAAGTCCGGCTATCATCGCTAGCACTTTGGATAAAATGCCTGAACGATGTTCCAGATCCATCGAAATCGTCACGATTCGTTCCCGATCCAGCTTGCTGAGCGGAAATATTCCGTCCTTATACTTATAAAAGGCGCTTCTGCTTAATTCGACCTGTTCCACAGCCTCATGAATCGTTCTTACCTTCCCACGGGCCAGCAGTTCCTTGGCTTGCACGGTTTTGAGCAAGGCCTCAGGTAAAATGTCTTCCCTGACCAAATAGTAACGCTCATGTTCATTTGGCTTCGTGTCACCCTTTTTTTTATCCGACAGCGTAAAAATCCTCTCCATAAAGACGAATGTTTCTACCTAGTGGACATTATATCGAAAACAACGGGTTGAGGCAATAGGCTTTTGCAAATAGCCAGTCTTTTTCATAAAGTCTCCACATCTGTCGCCTTCCTAAACAAGTGCATTCATGGTAAAGTTGGTAAAATCAATAAACAAGCATGACGCTGGGCCTCTCATATATCTAAAATAGTGGTGTTCAAAAAGACGACTTTTGAAACGACCCCATAAAGGAGCAAATTGATGATTCGTGCACGTATAATGGCAACTGCCATGTTGTTTCATGACAACGATCTTTTGATGATGAAAAGGTCCCCGACACGTACATTAAATCCGGGAATGTGGGCAGCCGTAGGCGGCCATCTCGATCCGGGAGAGATTAGCTCTCCGCGCAATGCCTGCTTACGTGAAGTATGCGAGGAAACAGGCTTACAGGAAGAAGAAATTATCGATCTAAAGCTGCAGTACATTTTGATCCGACTCAATCAGCAGGAAATTCGCCAGCAATTTATTTACACAGCCCATACCACCCGCCGGGATGTCATCCAGACTGAGGAAGGGGTACTGCACTGGATTCCACGTGAGCAGGTACTTGATCGAGAAATCCCGTTTATTTTCCATCGACTGCTGGAGCACTACTTCGAGCATGGTCCAACTGATCACATCTGGGTTGGCACCGCTGGATTTGATCAATATTCAGCTCCAGAGGTACATTGGACAGCCTTGGTCGATCCCGAGATGAACTGACAAACTTATAAAGATGTACAAATATAACAAACAAGCTTTACAACGACAAAAAACCGTCTGGACTTGACATCCATACGGTTTTTTATTGACACTTCCTCCAGAACAACCTCAACCTTAGCTCAGCCATGCGAACGAAACTCGCTTTTATTACTGAGATCCCGCCATTTATCTAGAATTTTAAATGCCTCTTTGCGCTGCAGCAGGGAACGAGCCAGTTGAAAGCCTTCTTCATACGAACCTACCTTGTCAAACCAGTACAGGCGCAATCCTGCATTAAATACAACATGCTCACGTTCATTATGGATATCATCGGAATCATCTCCTTGAATAACCCTATTTAAAAGTCCAATTTGTTCGTCTTTCCCGCATTTCTCTAAAGGGTCACCACGAAATCCGAATGTTAAAGGGTCAATAATATTCGATTCGTCACCCCAAGGTGTCACCTTACGAATAACACTGCTTTTATGAATCGGTAAATCCTCAGAGCCCTCAATACCTTGTACAATATAGGCTGTTTCAAAACCCGACCTCGGTAAGAGATGTATCAGATGGTCCATCGCCGTTTTGTGGTGTACACCGATCATTAAATTTTGTGAATGGACAGGATTGATTACTTTTTCTACGGTATTAAAGAAGGTTCGCAATCCTATCTGCTCTCGGACCTGCCTCACTCGTCCAAAGGGTGGACAAATCAGATCTGTCCATATGAATCCGATATGCAAGCTCATGAAGATGTTTTCCCAATCTCTGGCTTCCAGCTCCACCTGGATACCTATGCCCTCCAGAAGCTCCTTCAAAGAAATACCCAACATTGGGGGCAACGATTGACTTCCATGGAGCACCTGTGGAAATCCAACGGAAGCGATTAGCAGGCTGACCGGAATCGTAACCGGAAAATACTGTCTGCCATCATAAGGGCCGGCACAATTCAAAGAATTGGAGAAGGAACGGTAAGGCAGCGAGTACTTGCGAAATACATCGACAAAGCCCATCATTTCTTCGTCTGCTTCCCCCTTCATCCGCATCGCCATTAAAAACGCCGCTGTTTGTGCATCCGTAGATTCGCCGCGAGCAATGGCATGAGCCACAGCTACCGCCTCATCATAAGTCAAATCACGTGACCCTGTTCGTCCGGTTCCTACCGCTTTAATCCATTGCTTCATGGTGTCAACTCCCTCATAAATGACTAAAATGCCAAATTCGTAAGCAAATAAACTGCTTACGAATCATCTGCAGCTGTGAGATTACGCCGGATTGATCTGCACAGCGCACACTTTAAATTCCGGCATTCGGCACGTGGGGTCCAGGGCCGGGTTAGTTAACCGATTAATACAGAAATCATCGCCCCAGTGAAAAGCGACAAATACCGTATCCGGCCGAATTTTTTGCGAAAACTTCACCTTCAAACGAATCGTTCCTCGCTTGGAGGATACCTTGGCATGACCTCCATTGACAAGACCAATGATTCCCGCCGAATCCGGATGAATCTCAAGCAGCGGTTCCGGATATTTGGAATTCAACTCCGAAGTATTCCTTGTCTGAACGCCCGATAAATAATGCTGCAGCACTCTTCCGGTCGTTAATATATACGGATATTTCCGATTCGCCACTTCCTTCGGATTCTGATGTTCAATCGGTGCCAGCCTCGCACGTCCATCCTCATGGTCGAATTGCTTCTCAAACATACGCGGCGTTCCGGGATGGCCCTCCTCCGGGCAAGGCCAGAACATCCCATGCTGTGCCTCAAGACTGGCGTAAGTCATTCCGAAGTAATCAGCTTTCCCCCCTTTGCTCGCCAGTCTTAGTTCATTAAAGATTTCTTCCGCATTTTGATAATTAAAATAAGCCCCTTTATCCAGAACAGCCGCCATTTCGCAAACAATTTTCCAATCAAGCTTTGCCTTGCCCGGGAGTGCTTTGAGCGCTCTGCGCACCAGAACGCGTCCCTCTAACTGGGTCATCGTTCCTTCGTCCTCCAAATAAGCTGAGCCGGGAAGCACCATATGAGCCAAACGAGCTGTCTCCGATTCGAATAAATCGATAACAACGAGGAACTCCAGTTTTTTTAATGCTTTTTCTACCATGTGGCTATTCGGGTTGGACACGACAGGATTCGAACCCAGAACAATCAGGCATTTAATTTCTTTGCGGTCAATAGCTTCCATCATTTCATAAGCCGAAATTCCTTTTCGGGGAAGGTCTTCTTCATTAACACCCCAAACTTTAGCCATATAAGCACGATGCTCCAAATTTTCAATCAGTCGATAGCCAGGCAGCTGATCGGCCTTCTGACCATGCTCGCGTCCGCCCTGTCCGTTAGCCTGACCCGTAATCGCTCCGTAGCCACAACCCTGCTTGCCTATTTTACCTGTAAGCAGCACCATATTGAGAAAGTTCCTTACATTGGCTACACCGCTTGCATGCTGTTCTACACCCCGTGCTGTAAATACCATACCGGTCTCGGCTTCTCCGTACATCCGTGCAGCTTCTACAATTTGCTGGGGTGGTATTCCCGTCAAAGCGGCGACTTCCGATAAGGAGACCTGCTTTACATGCTCGACAAGCTCGTCATAGCCATTCGTCCGCTGCTCGATAAAACTTTGATCAACAAAGCCTTCTTCGATTATGACCTTGATCATTCCGTTCACCAGCGCGGCGTCATACCCTGGCTTTACCTTCAAATGCAGATCCGCTATTGAGCAAGTCGCAGTTTCCCTTGGATCAATGACGATAATTTTGCAGCCGTTTTGGCGGGCTTTGCGAAAATAAGCCATAATTGTTGGCTGGCACTCCGCAATATTGGTTCCTGCCAAAATGATACACTTGGCAAACGGTACCTCTTCCAGCGGATTGGTCAATCCGCGATCCACACCAAATGTCAAATTCGCTGCACCCGCAGCAGCCGACATACAGAAACGGCCATTGTAATCGATATATTTGGTTTGCAAAGCGACCCGCGCAAATTTCCCAAGCAAGTAGCATTCTTCGTTTGTCAGAGATCCACCGCCATATACGCCAACCGAATCCTTGCCATATTTGGTTTGCAAAGCCTGCACTTGAATCCGAAATCTTTCCATGGCCGCTTCCCAGGATACATTAGAGAGTTTGCCTTTTATCCTGATCATTGGATTGCGCAATCTGCGATCATCAATAGCATGCGAGTGAGCATTCAATCCTTTTACACAGAGCCTGCCATCCG
This sequence comes from Paenibacillus baimaensis, assembly GCF_025567575.1. Classification (NCBI taxonomy): domain Bacteria; kingdom Bacillati; phylum Bacillota; class Bacilli; order Caryophanales; family Paenibacillaceae; genus Paenibacillus; species Paenibacillus baimaensis. Next base: position 10,059 of record NZ_JAOQIO010000050.1, read on the forward strand.
TAACCGGATCCTCTTTATTCGCCGAGACCGAAAACCGACTAACCATGATCGACTTTTCCTCATGTAGATTCATCGTGCATTGGACACTACAATAAGGACATTCCGTTGTGGTCGTTATCTCTCTCGTAGTGGTTACAGCCTGCTGCTTCTGAAAATGCTTAAGAAATTCGTTCATTCTGCTCACTCACCTTATTGCCCTATTAGTTTAATAGTTCACGCCATTGCCTGCCTTCGCCCATTCTTTTCTCCAGCTGCGTGATACCGCATAGAAGGCTAACGTCACGACCAGAACGATCGAGGCCACCACAATAAATCCGGTAACATGAGTCCCTGTAGCTTGTTTTAAGGGTCCAAGAATATTATTAGGAAGTAAAAATCCGCCAAACCCGCCTGCCGCACCTACAATACCTGTTACAACTCCGATTTCTTTGGAGAAACGCTGTGGTACCAATTGAAAAATCGATCCATTGCCCATTCCCAGACAAGCCATCATCACACTCGTGATCAGCAGCATCACCATAAAGGAGCTTGGCATCGTCGACACGAGAAACGCACAAACACAGACGACCGTGTAAAGTACCAGCATGAAACGCATACCACCGATTTTATCTGCAATGTAACCGCCTATAGGTCTGAAAAAGCTGCCCGCAATGACGGTGATCGTAACCAGATAACCGATTTGAATTTTGGATAAACCATCTGGAATCGTTTTGTCTCCATACACATCATAGAAGAAAATACTGAAGTAACTGGAAAATCCGACGAAGCCTCCGAACGTAATTGCATAAAAGATACTGAACCACCAGGTATCCTTGTGTTTAAATGCCGACAAATAATCAATAATTCCTTTGGGAGCTGGTTGATTCGGACTATCCTTCGCCATCATGATGTATGCGATCAATACAAGCACCAACGGGATAATCGCAAGTCCAAATACATTGTGCCAACCCATACTTGCAGCCAGCTGTGGACCGAAGAAGGTTGCAAGTGCAGTTCCGCTATTTCCCGCGCCTGCAATGCCCATTGCTAATCCTTGATACTGCGGCGGGTACCAGCGACTTGCCAAGGAGAGGGAAACCGCAAAGCTTGCGCCTGCAATCCCAAGTAAAAATCCGAGTGCCAGCACCTGATTAAAAGTAGTTCCGCCAAGCCAACCCCACAATAACGGAAGGATGGTCAGCAGCATACCGATAATTCCAGCTTTCCGCGATCCGATTCGATCTGCCAGAATCCCCATTGGGATCCGGAATATGGAACCACCTAATGTAGGAATCGCCACCATCGTCGCTTTTTGCGCATCGGTTAATCCAAAGTCCTTGGTAACGTATAAGGCCAGCGCACCACATAATACCCAAATCATAAAACTTACATCAAAATATAGGAATGCTGACATCAAACTTGGAAAATGACCTGATTTCTTAAAATTTTTAATTTCCATTCTAAAACACCTCCCCTAGCAGTCTCTTTTCAAGCATCGACGTCATTTAAATGTTATATTTGTTTACATCTAAATAATATACATGCGTTCTCCGAAAATTTCAATACTATTTATGTAAAAAATTCATATTATACTCGAACTTTAAAGTTAATAATCACAATTTTTATTCGTGTTTAAATCGTTTGCACAAAAAAGAGGAGTGCCAACCTCACATGAAACTAACGCAAGGTTTGCACTTCTCTTTTTGAGCTTACTATTCTTTTTCAACAAACTCAAATTCAAAATCACCAATCTGAATCGTCTGTCCATCTACAGCACCACGAGTTCTAAGTGCTTGATCAATACCTTTTTTACGTAAAATCCGTGCAAATCGTTCAACGGCTTCCTGTGTGCTGAAGTTCGTTCTTTTGATCAGCTTTTCAATACTTGGACTCTCAATAACAAATGTATCATTCTCACGTCGGATGGTGAATTCCTCGTCATCCTGTGCTTCAAACTTGAACACCTTGCGCTCAGACAGATCAACCAGGTCCTCCAAGAGCGGCATATCTGGAATGGTTTCCAGCAGGTCCGCCACTTTGTACAGAAGCTCCTGAACACCATTTTTGGTGACTGCCGATACAGGCATCACACGGATTGACGGATCCACTTCAGCAAGCTGCCGTGTAAATTCCTCCAGATATACTTCTGCGTCCGGCATGTCCATTTTGTTAGCGACAACAATTTGCGGCCGTTCACCGAGCTTGGCACTATAAAGTGTTAGCTCATTGTTGATTTTTTGCCAATCATCAAAAGGATCACGACCATCCGTAGCTGCCATATCGATAATATGAACAACAACTCGTGTCCTTTCTACATGCCGCAGAAATTCATGACCGAGACCTACGCCCTCATGAGCTCCTTCAATTAATCCAGGCAAATCGGCCATCACAAAGCTTCGACCATCCCCTACATCAACAACCCCCAGGTTCGGAGTCAGTGTAGTAAAATGATAAGCAGCGATCTTAGGCTGGGCAGCAGATACAACAGACAGCAGTGTTGATTTCCCAACACTCGGAAAACCTACCAAGCCCACATCCGCCATCACCTTAAGCTCAAGCACAAGCCAACGCTCCTGGCCTTCTTCACCATTCTCGGCTATCTCCGGAGCGGGATTGTTCGCTGTTGCAAATTTGGCGTTACCACGACCACCGCGACCACCCTTGGCTACGATAACTTCCTGATCATGACGCGTTAAATCTGCCATAATTTCGTGAGTATCATCATTAATGACGACCGTTCCCGGAGGTACTCTTACGATTAGGTCCTCAGCATTAGCGCCATGCTGTGTCTTGTTTCGACCCTTAATTCCACGATCCGCTTTAAAATGCTTTTGGTATCTGAAATCTACGAGTGTGCGAAGGCCCTCGTCCACACGGAAAATAACGTTGCCTCCATTACCTCCATCGCCTCCGCCCGGACCTCCATCAGGTACATACTTTTCTCTGCGGAATGCAACGAGACCATCGCCTCCATCGCCGCCTTTAACATAAATCTTCGCTTTATCGATAAACATGCCTACACCTCTTTATATATTCAACGGTAATTCGATGCTCACTCCTATAGAATGTCCATCCCATTGATTTGTTTTCCATGTCATATTCATATCCGATTGGAGCCTGACTCGTTCAAGAGCAGGCAGCAGCTGATTACCGGTCTTATCACATTGATAATGACCATCAATTGTCAGTTTGCCAACCGTTTGTGTCAGCTTTAGCTGTAAACCATACTCATGTTCATGGTGAACAACCGCATGCTCTTTAAAAACTTCAATGACTGCAATCAGTAATCGAGTCAATTCTTTACAATCGATCAAAAGTTCATTTAAATGGATTTCGTGCTCCATTTCGACTTCCAGCTTTAATTCCTTCACCTCGGCCTGTACCGAGAATACATACATAATGAGTTCAGGAACTCCCAGCTTCGAAACGTTACTTTCTCGCTGAACCTTCACTTTGATGTTTTGTATCAAGCTCTCTAGCTTATCATACTTGCGTAACTTGACATAACCGAATATTAATTGAATCTCATTCATCCAATCGTGCCGATAGTGGTTAAACAAGCGAATCAATCGGAGATCCTGATCAGATTCTCTCTCGTCACCCATTAAAAAGGCTCCATTTTCACTCTGATTACTGAAGCATTCTTCGTTGAACGGTCGATTCGAACCCATGTCAACCTCTCCGATCCACTAGTCCAAATATAGAAAAATCCCCGGCGACACTGAATCGCCGGGGCTATCGTCGATGACGTATTATACTTCTACAGCTGCAGCCACCGGAGCGACTTCAAATGGATAAACACTTACTTTTTTGCGAGTACGACCATAACGCTCGAACTTCACAACGCCTTCGATTAGAGCAAACAACGTATCATCGGAACCGATACCTACGTTATTTCCCGGATGAATCTTAGTTCCGCGTTGGCGGTACAAGATGCTTCCAGCACTAACTCCTTGTCCGTCAGCACGTTTAGCGCCAAGACGCTTACCGATACTGTCACGACCGTTTTTTGTGGAACCTACACCCTTCTTGGATGCAAACATCTGAAGATTTAATTGTAACATGGTGTCAACCTCCTTCATTTCGTATTTTCTTGCAAATCTATATACGTACTGTACGATTGTTTAATAGTTTGCAGCATGACAACCATCGACTCAAGCAGCATCTGTACCTTTTCATTCAAGACGTTATCTGCAAGCTCAGTAAGTTCAACATCCAAAAAGCCATGCTTGGCTTTCGTCTTCAATTGAATTCCGAGCAATACTTCGACCGAATTGACCGTACCTACCGTAACAGCAGATACACCTGCACAGACAATATCTTTGCCAGGCTCATCATACATGGCATGACCTTTTACTTGAAACGAATAGATCCGACCGTCAGGCTTGCGCTTAATCTTCACACGAATCATCTGCTGATCCTTAAGCTTTGATAGCTTCGATCACAACTTTAGTGTAAGGTTGACGATGACCTTGTTTACGACGGTAGTTTTTCTTGGCTTTGTATTTGTAAACGATGATTTTCTCACCTTTACCATGCTTTTCCACTTTCGCGGAAACAGCAGCTCCGGAAACTAATGGAGCTCCAAGAACCAAACCAGATTCTTTAGACACAGCCAAAACTTTGTCAAAAGTAACGGAATCGCCTTCACCAGCATTCAATTTCTCGATGTAAAGAACATCGCCAGCTTGAACCTTGTATTGCTTACCACCTGTTTCAATAATTGCGTACATATTGTTGCACCTCCCTCATGTCTCAGACTCGCCTATACATCAGGTGATGTGTCGTAACTCCCACACATACTTAGACCTGTTTCGCGCGGTTACAGCATGTTTTGCAACATACTCGAATATTCTATCACAGTGAACTTAACAAAGCAACATTTACTTCATTGATTCAAATAACGGTTATTTGGACCATATCCAGCCATTCCCGTCGCAAGTCTTGCAGCGGGTCACCGGAAGCTTATCTGTGCCCGTTTTTATTTTTTTGCGAGTCAATTCCATAAGTCCCAGCTTCGTCCAACCAACAACGACCGTCTTGGTTCGGTCCTTGCGTGTTTCATCAACAAGCAGCTCCAAAACCTGCTGTCGATTCGATTCCAGGCCCATATCAATAAAATCGATGACGATCAGTCCACCAATATCTCGCAATCTCAACAGCCTTGCAATATCCTTGGCAGCCATTAAATTCGTATCGTACACCGTCTGCTCCAAGCTGACACTGCCCGTGTATTTGCCCGTGTTAACATCAAAGACCGTCAGTGCCTCTGTGTAATCAACAATCAGATAACCGCCGTTGTCGAGCCATACCTTACGTTTAAAGCCGCTTTGCAGCTGCTCATCCACATGATATGTCGCAAATAGCGATATCGGTCGACTTTCGTACAAACGGACATGCTCGGATAACGAAGGCGCCGAGGTGCGCAGCAGTGATACGACGGATTGATGGATTTCTTTATCGTCGATCCAGAGCTCTTTGATGTCTTCACTAAACCCGTCCCGAATCCATCTGGACAGAAGCCCAAAATCGCTATACACCTTCCGCGGCACGGCACCCGGTTGTTCGACCAATTTTTCTACCGCCAGCCAACGTTGTCGAAGCTCTTCCAAATCGGCCGCAATCGTCGCCTCCGAAACTCCTTGTGCCGCTGTTCGTACAATAAAGCCTTCTCCAGGAAGCACCTTGCTTTCCGCAGCCCGTTTCAGCCGCAGCCGTTCCTCTTCATTGGCAATTTTCCGGGACACGCCAATATAATCTGCCTCCGGCATATAAACTCCCCATCTGCCCGGAATCGAATGATGAGTCGTCACACGCGCGCCTTTGGTTCCAACCGGCTCTTTCACCACCTGAACAAGCAAGGTTTGTCCCTCCTGAACGAGGTCGGTAACCAGCGGCTTTTGCTGAGGCTGTTTATCCAGATGAGCAGGAAGCATATCATCGATGTACAAAAAAGCATTTTTCTCAAGTCCTATATCCAAAAATGCGGCCTGCATTCCTTGCAGCACACGCATGACACGCCCTAAATACATATTGCCAGCCAATTGCTCGGTTCCACGAGACTCGTTGTCATACTCAGCCAGCTTGCCATTTTCTAACACAGCTACTTCAATTTGATCTTGTCCGCATTGAACCAGAATTTGCTTCATCTTTTCCACCTCGCCTTCCATTTTACATGAAAAGCTCAGAAATCGCACATCCCCGCTTGGACTCATTAAAATAGGAATACAGCAGCGGCTGTTCCGATACAACGGCTCTTATCGATCCATATTCGTCAAGTACATAAACCAAATGGTATCGTTCACGCATGAATAAACGAACGACATCCTTGATGCGCCTACTCCCATTGACTACGATTGGTTGAGCCAGCGTCCCTGCCCCCATTAACCGAACCAACGCCGTTTCGCGATGCAGCAAAAAACGCATGAAATGGTACGCTCTCCCTTTATAGCTATACCAATTGGAATAGAGCAGAAATAAGCCAATCATAAGCAAATTCAGCTGTATACCACCTCCACGGATCACATGCAAGATGGAAACTATTGTAACCATCAGGCTAAGCACAAGGCTTAAACCATTGCAAAGCGATATTACACGATGGTAAGGCATCCATAGACTCATCAACGATTCCATCAGCTTCCCTCCGTCTAGCGGCGAGATGGGCAGCAGATTAAACAAGGCAATGAAGAGATTCGCTTCAATGAAATAGGCGCTCCACTGCTCCGAAACCAGGCCCATCCATTGCAGTAAATAAGCAATCAGCATCATCCATATATTTTGCAATGGGCCTGCGATAATGACGATCACTTCTTGCCAGACCGGGACGCTGCCAAGCTCCTCGACCACAGCCTCACCGCCATAGGGCAGCAGCAGTATCTCCTTGATGCGCCAGCCAAACCCTTTGGCAGCTACAACATGACCCATTTCATGAACTAGCACAATTCCGAACAAAGTAGCTATTTCTATAAAATAGCCACCAGCTACGGACAGCAGCATGACAATTGAAAACAGCGGATGAATGCGAACAGGCACACCGATCCAACGATTCCACCTAATCAAAAGCAACCACATCCATCGGATTCAAATACCGATTATCCTTGGAAATGGCAAAATACAGATAGCCGGCCTGCTTGGAGGTGTTGGCAGAAACTTTACCTATCGTTTCCCCTCCCTTTATCCAATCATTAAGCTCGACCTTTGCTTCAATCCAGCCATACACAGACTCCAGGCCATTCGCATGGCGTATGACAACGGTGAAGCCCGTCTCATCCTTATTGCCTTTGTAAATAACCAGGCCTGTATCCAGGGCCGCTACTGTCGCATCCACCTTCGTTTCGAGCGTTACCCCTAATCGACTCGATTCATAAGGAGCTATGACCATTCCTTTCACCGGGGTAAAATAATGCTTTTTAAGCGCCGTCACCTTCTGCGCCTCCTGCTGCTTGCCAGGCATCCAGGCGGGAAGCAGTGACGGATTCCCTCCCCATTGCCTCTCATACCATAAAGTAACCATATGAAAATCAAAAGATTCATTCAGCGACGCTTCAATATGCGATTTGGCAATATTGGCCCACGGATGATTTATTTGAAACAATCCCCACACGGCTGCAAACAACGCACAGCTAATGACCAGCTTGATTCGAATCGAATTGGCATTAGGCCGAAACGGCCAGCCGCCCCCATCTTCAGGATCAGCTTTGGCTTGCTCCGAGTATTCCTGCATCCATTTACGTTTCCATACATATTCAGGATCATTCCAACGCTCCGAAGATTCTCGCAGCTGCTCCATTTGTCGATGGCTCATTTTATCCCGTGTTTCCATGTCGATAATCCTCCTGCATCCAATAGGGCTTGTATATTTCATCCTATGAGCATGTACACTCGAATATAACAAGCAAGCAGGATCCTCAACAAATAAGCCCTGTATCTGAGATACAGAGCTAAAGTGCAGACTTGATCATGTTAAGGACGGCCATCGCTTTCAACAGAATCCGTGTTGGCCTGAGTCATTGGAATTTTCAAATAAACGGCTGTGCCCCACCCTTCTTTACTGCGTATGGTAATGCCGTATGCTTCCCCATAGGCCAGCTTTAACCTTTTGTTGGTGTTGAAAAGTCCAATATGCTCCGAAAATTCGTGCTGAGTCTCAACATTATTTCGTAGCATCTGAAGCGTATCCTTGTTCATCCCTAAACCATTGTCCACAATAGCTATTTGCAGCGCTGATTCCACTAGCTTGATTTTAATCCGGATCAAGCCGTGCCCTTCCTTTTCTTTAATCCCATGATAAATACTATTTTCAATTAAAGGCTGCAGCAAAAGCTTCATTACCCGAAAGCCGATCACCTTGGGGTCATAGTCCCATTCAAGATCAAATTTATCCTCGTACCGGTATTTTTGGATTTCCAGATAGCTTTTCACATTTTTAATTTCGGTTTGCAAGGATACCCGTTCTTCCGGATTGGTTAAGGAGTAGCGGAGTATCTCGGATAAATTATCAATAATTTTCGTAACCTGATTCGGCTTTCCTGTTAATGCGATCGTTTCCCAGTTTACGGCCTCTAGCGTGTTAAATAAAAAATGCGGATTGATTTGCGATTGTAAAGCGGTGAACTGGGCTACCTGCAGCTTGTATCTGCGCTCGGAGAGTTGGACCTTCAGATAGCTTTGCTCTATAAACGTTTTTACGATATTTTGCACAATATACCCGTACTCATCCTGCACGCGTTCCGGTAACGATGGCAGCGGATTTCCTTTTTCAGCAGAATCAATAATATCAATAATATTAGCAATTTGCTTGTATCGATTTCTAGTTAAATAAAAGGCAAGAACGAGACCAAGCATGAACGAAATAAGCAGCAACAGCATTGTGATTTGAATAATTCGGAACGGTACCTCATACAACGCCCGCTGAGGAACAATCGAAATATATTTCCAGCCGTATCGGGCTGAATTCAGCTGGGATACAATAAAGGATTCATTGGCAGCATTGATTGTATAAAAGGCCTCATTCGACTTGTTGATGCTTTCCATATTCAGATCCTTCAGGTATTCAGGCTGACGGTCGCTAAAAATGATTTGATTGTTCTCATTCACGACCAGAATGCACTGCTCCGGGAAGGTGGACAAGGACTTCAAAATATTTTCAATGTAGATCGGGCGAATATTCAGTACAATAACCCCGTTCGTCGACTCAATTCGTTGATAAATGGTTACAAGGGGCGTATTCGTCGATTCAAACTCGAACTGTTTGACCTTGCGCGGCTCAATCCACAGCTTGACCTTCTCGTCCTTCTCGATAAAATGCGAGTACCATTCCTTGTCATTATAGGTTTGCAAATCGGATAACCCCTGCTTGGAGGAAATAAAACGGCCTGTGGAATTAGGCATATAGATATAAAAGGAATCGATATAGGGCCGCGCGTTAGCCGGGGCACTCAGAAAGCTTTTCAGTATATCAAAGGAAATCAGCTCCTCATGCGTCAAAGAGCTATTTTTCATAATCGAGCTTAACGCTTCAATGACCTTCAAATCATTACCATATACAAGACTCATCGGGTCGGTTTCACTTAAAATTAATTCTATATTTTCTTTCGTCTGCTTGAGCACGTTAACCGAATTTTTATTGATGTCTTCCTTAATGTAATTTTGCGTAATGAGAATCGAAAGGGTTCCCAAAATCGTAAGCGGGATAAGCAAAGGAAGCAGGAACATGGACAAATGCTTAATAAAAAACTTGTTTTTCATGTGTTCGCCTTCCATTCTTTACGGTTCATTTGCTCTGGACATGTAATGGATAGCATCATGGAGGGGAATCTCGGAACTCACGGGGGCTTTTACCGAAGTAGAGCTTAAAGGCTCTGGAAAAATTTTTCGCGTTATCGTAGCCAACAGCACTGCCAATTTCGTAGGATTTGTAGGAAAAATCCCTTAAAAGCTCCGCGGCCTTCTCCATTTTAACGGAAATCACGTACTCCGAGAAATTTTGTCCCGACCATTTTTTGAAATATTTACTGAGATAGTACAGATTCATATGAAACAAGCCCGCCACTTCCTCTAAGGTCACATCCCTGTAGCATTCCATGATGTGTGCTTTGATAGCAGCAATCTTCTTTTCATGATAACCCTGTTCCTCTATCGGATCTTCTGGTGCCTCAGGAAGCTGAACCGTTGCATCCGCTGCGAGGGTTACGGGAATAGCCAACTCCTGCTGTCTTTCCCGATCCAGCTCATCCTTAATTTTACTGAAGGTCGCCAGCAGCTCCTCATATTTGGTCGGCTTGATAATATAGCTTTTGACACCATACATAAGAGCTTTTTGCGCATAATCAAATTCCTTGTAGCCCGTCAAAAAGACAATTTTGGTACTGATCTCTCTGCTGTACAATTCCTGGGCCAGCTCTATGCCTGACATGACAGGCATTTTGATATCGCTCAGCACCACATCCACTTGCTGCTTGAGGATCGTATCCAGCGCTTGCCGTCCATTTTTCGCTTCCCCGATGATTTCGAAGCCGATCTCATTCCACGGGAAATAGTTGCATATGCCATTACGTATCTTCGTCTCGTCATCAACGACCAGCAGTGTGTACATGTGATCCTCCTCGGTGCTTTTCTAATAGGAAATTGTGATGGGTTTATTATAGAGGAACGATGAACTGCAAACAATACGATGACAAATAATGAAAACTAATAGCAAATCAGGCACCCCAAATCCAATTGCCTCCGTCAACATTATAGACAAATATTCAAACCTTTTATCAAATCAGATGGATTTAAAGCGGGCAAGCTCATTGCTATAATAGGACCTGTAACTGCTTGAAGCTGAATAATCGAACATAAAGGGGATCAGAAAATGAATCATATGAAGAAATTATGGGGCTCGGCTGTTGCTATATCCTTGCTCTCAGCTAGCATGGTGGGTTGTACACCAGATACAGCAAGTTCATCTCAAGGCAAGGATGCAGGTCAAACCGACAGCAGCAAACCGATTACTTTAAGATTTGCATGGTGGGGAAGCGATTCCCGTCACAAGGCAACATTGGAAGCGATTAATTTGTACAAAACGAAAAATCCGAATGTGACCATTGAAGCCGAATATGGCGGTTTTGACGGCTACGAGCAAAAAATGAAAACCCAGTTGGCCGGTGGCACCGCACCCGATCTGATCCAATTGGATCAACCCTGGCTGTCAGAGCTTGGCAGCGGCAGCGAGCTTCTGCTTGATTTAACGAATCAAAAGTCGTTCGATCTCAAAGGCTTCGATGCTACTTACCTGAAAAACTTCACAACCTACAATAACAAAATCATCGGCTTGCCTATGGGTACGAACGGGCGAACCTTAGTTTTCAACAAAACACTGGCAGATAAGCTCGGCATTAAAGCCGATCAAGCCTGGACCTGGGATAGCGTGCTGGAGGAAGGTAAGAAGCTTCACGAAAAGGATAGCAAAATGTATCTGATGAACTCCGATCTTGGTGTCGTACAGGTTATGTTCTCATCCATGCTCAGACAAAGAACCAATAGTCCAATGGTCAAGGATGACTATACCCTAGCCTTCACCAAGGAACAGGCAGCCGAAGCCTTTGATTGGATTCAAAAAGCGTATAAAACAGGCGTATTCCAGCCGCTTGGTGAAAGCCAGTTGTTTTCCGGTAAAACCGACCAGAATCCAAAATGGATTAACCAGGAGATGGTAGCTATCGAAGGTTGGAGCAGTGAGGTTATCAAATTCAAAGATACACTGCCAAAAGGTACAGAAATCCAATCCGTACTGCCAGCAGCCTTCAAGGATTCCAAAACCGGTGCTGCCGTCATCCGTCCTTCCATGGTATTGAGTGTGAATAAGCAATCAAAAAGTCAGGAAGAAGCTCTTAAGTTCGCAAACTGGCTGTTGAGCGATACCGAGGCTGCCAAAATTCTTGGAGATGTCCGAGCTGTGCCTGCACTGGAACCAGCCAAAAAAGCCATTGTCGAGGCTAACAAGCTGGACAAAAATGTAGCTGATGCTGTAGATCTTGCCGCTAAAAATCAGGCTGTTCCCGATAATGCTATCACGCAAAATTCACAGCTTGGAGATATTGGCAAAGATATTATCCAAAAAGTCGCTTTTGACAAAATAACACCCGCTCAAGCAGCCGATGAGCTGATCAAGCGGTATACGGATAAATTGAAAGAATTGAAAAAGTAACTGTCACATACAGCTTCAATGTCACATTTAGAGAGTGCCGCTGACAACCAGCGGCATTTCTACTTCAAATAGACCATGTACGGGGTGAGGAAATGGCAGCAACGAAACCTACTGTTCATATAAAGAGAAAATACCAATATATCGGCCTGCTTTACATCAGTCCATGGTTGCTGGGCTTTCTATGCCTGGAGCTATATCCATTCATGATGTCCTTTTATTACTCCTTCACATCGTTTGATCTTATCAATCCGCCCAAATTTATTGGCCTGAAAAATTACATTGACATGTTTACCAAGGATGACATGTTTTACCAATCCTTAAAAGTAACACTAATCTACGCGTTGATTGCCGTTCCTGCTAAGCTGGCATTCGCTTTGTTTGTTGCAGTGGTTTTGACTGCGAAGCTGCGAAGCGTCAATATATTCCGGACAGTTTATTATTTACCTTCGATTCTTGGGGGAAGCGTGGCCATCGCCGTTCTGTGGAGATTCCTGTTCATGAAGGAAGGTATCGTTAACCAAATGCTGGCTACGGTCCACATCCCTGGTGTCGATTGGCTGGGTAACCCGAATATCGCGCTGTACACGATCTCCATGCTGAATGTATGGCAGTTTGGCTCATCGATGGTTTTGTTCCTGGCCGGTTTAAAACAGGTTCCAAGCGAGTTGTATGAGGTTGGCCGCGTCGATGGAGCTTCCAAAGTAAGGATGTTTTTTTCCGTCACCTTGCCTTTACTAACGCCTATCCTGTTGTTTAACATGATCATGCAAATCGTCAATGCTTTTCAGGAATTTACCGGTGCCTTTGTCATTTTACCGGATGGCGGCCCTTTAAAATCGACCTATCTGTTCGGAATGAAGCTGTACGATGAAGGCTTCAAATTTTTGAAAATGGGTTATGCCTCTTCCCTTTCCTGGGTATTGTTCGCCATCATTATGCTCTTCACCGCACTAGTGTTCAAATCGTCCTCCCAATGGGCTCATTATGAAGACGGAGGCGATAAACGATGAAATCAGAATCGGTCAGAAATTCGATTACGTTCCTGTTGATGTGCATATTCGGACTCATTATGATTTATCCATTGATATGGCTGTTCACGGCTTCCTTTAAATCCAACGAAGAAATATTCGGCTCGCTGAGCCTTTGGCCCAATCAGTTCCTGTGGGACGGCTATACAAAGGGTTGGTTAGGCTCTGGACAATATTCGTTCAGTCTGTTCTTCATGAACACGTTCAAGCTTGTGATTCCAACTGTAATCTTTACGGTAATTTCCAGCACCATCGTTGCTTACGGCTTTGCCAGATTTAACTTTCCATTGAAGAAGCTGTTGTTTTCCTTGATGATTTCTACGCTCATGCTGCCGAATGCTGTCGTGATTATTCCCAAATATATTTTGTTCAAAAACCTTGGCTGGCTGAACAGCTACCTGCCTTTTATTGTTCCGGCGATGCTGGCGACCAGTGCGTTTTTCATCTTTATGATCATTCAATTTTTCCGCGGACTGCCAAGGGAACTGGATGAATCGGCCAAAATGGATGGCTGTAATTCCTTCGTCATTCTGGTCCGTATTCTGCTCCCGCTGGCGATGCCTGCTTTGATTTCTGCGGCGATCTTTCAGTTCATATGGACCTGGAACGATTTCTTCAACTCTCTGATCTATATTACCAGTGTGAAAAATTTCACCGTGGCCCTCGGCCTGCGTATGGCCCTTGATAATTCGACCAGTGTAGCCTGGAATCAGGTGCTCGCGATGTCAGTAGTCGCTGTGGTTCCTTGTATTCTCGTATTCTTCTTCGCGCAAAAATATTTTGTCGAGGGCATCTCCACTACGGGCATCAAAGGTTAATACGGATAGGCTGAGATTGGAACGAATTACGATATCAAAAGGCAGCTTTTGCAGATCACCATCTCTGCAAAAGCTGCCTTTTTGTTATGTCTTTGATAAGCTGATCAGCGGATTTCCAACACACTGTGAATATGCAGCCTGGGAACTGTCACTTCATATCCCTTATCTGCTGTTCTCAATGCCAACACGTGCCCTTCCGGCTGCTGCACAACTTCTGTAATTCCAGAGCTGTGGAACGTGACTTTAATATCATGCACAGGAGTAATGGATTCGATAGGATCATACAAAGACTGCTTGCGGTTGCCTGTGTGACCGTTATGAAAATTGATCAAATGAAGATAGCGGACCCCATCCTTCTCCATCATATTAGCTTCCACGGTGGTCGGCGCTTCTACCCTAAATGGTTTAGATCTATCATATTTGTTCAACAAGTTATTCATAATTCGCCGCAGCCAAAAATGGTTGTTGTTCCAATACGCTTTAAAAATCGGAGCAGCTACATACAAAGCCGTTCCCTGTCCAAAACGGTTAGCGGTAATCGCCGGAAAATCGCTGACCCTGCCCGCAGGCGGAATCGGGTGCCGAAACGCTCTTTGAGGTGCCGGATCGGTTAATGGCCACTGTACATAGCTTAAAGCTTCTGCCGTGGATAGCTTCACCTTGAGAAACGGTTCTTCCACTAGCTGGGGAATCGATGCGGTACCTGCCCACAGCTCATCATTCTGGGTCATATAAGCAAATGGATAAGGTGTTCTGTCCAAATAGTCCACTCCAAGCACTTCTGCCATCATGAAGTTAGGCGTGGTTTCCCCTCCGGTCAAGCTAGCTTCCCCAGCTGCCAGCAGCAGCCCTCCGTTACGAACGAATTCAGCTATTTTAGCTGTCGATAGCTCATTCAGTCGCACTGTTTCGGGAAGGACAACGACTTGATAATCCGATAAATCCGGAAAATCGTTATTGAAGTAGATATCAAACTGGTGATGGCCTTCGATCAGCATTTTGGCTGCACCCATCGTTGCCGCTTCTCCCTGTTCGAAATACCAGTTCTCTGTAAAATTACCGATGAGGGCTATATGTTTATGGGCGCTGGAACCTATGCACAGGTGCTCTCTCTCCTCAACGAATGAGAATGCTTCCCCGATAATATCGTATACACCACTCTGCAGCCTTCCGCTTGGCAGCACCTGATCACCAACGTTGATAACACCGCCGTTAGCCATGATTGCAGCAAACTCATATTTCAGCTGTTCAGCTGTTTTGCAGCTCATCAGCCCCCATCCCTCGGTAAACCGCACTGTCATCACTTGTACGGGTACTGGAAGGTTGCGTACAAAGCGGGAACGAATGGAATGGCATAGAAACGTTCCTGAGGCAGGCTGGGATTCCCAGAGGCCATAATCGCTTGTTGCATTAATTTCCACTGGCTCACCCATTTTCCAGGCCCCGTTACAGTTAACGAGGACTTCCGGACGTATCGACTTCACAACATCATAAATTTCCTGCATGCAGCGAGCGGCGGACTGCTTCGCAAACCCATTGACCAGTTTGGGATTGGATGCAAGCAGTTCAGGTGTCAGCTCTAATTTGTATTCCTGTACAAATCTGCTTTTGCAGTAGCGGCAGAAGCAGTGATGGTCCCATAAATATGGAATATCGAGCAAATAACCGTCCATCGCATATTTGGCTGTAATTTCCTTCAGCTGTGGGATCACAAGCTCTTCGCGGTAAGGACTGTTGATGCAAGGAAGCTCCCACACCGTTCCTTTACCTCCGCGTTTGCTGCCATCCTTATCAATCTGGTACCAATCTGGATTGTGCTCTACTGCGTAAGCATCCGTACCTAATGAATAATAAGCGATCACTTTAATACCGTGTTTGTGGGCCTCCTCCAGGACTTCTCCGAAAAAGTCTTGCTTAAGCCCACTATGCTTGTGACCTACCGTGTTGTCATAGAAAGCATTGCCGAAATGGCATTTCGTGAAAATACCGACGACATTGACTTTTGCCCGGACAAATTCAGCCACAAAGGATTCAGCATCAAAATCGTTAATGGCGTCGTAAGGAAATTCCGGCATATGAAAATCGACATGCACTTGTCGTATATGACTGCTGAACCAATTATCCTTCAATTGTATGTTCACCTCTCCTTAATAACCTAATAGCGTATGCTCACAAGTCTACTTTTTGAACAAGCTTTATAGGACACTCCCGACATCATCGGGAACTGCCTGCATATTGCAGAGCAGTCTGATCAGCAGCTTCTCCTTCATCTGCGCCAATATCTCGTGATAAACGGGATCATCTGCCAGATTGTGCTGTTCGTACGGATCTTTCAATAAATCATATAGAGAGATCCGGTCAGGCGGCAGGTTCACAGGCCTACCGAAGGCTGGTCCATGATAGGGGGCTGCCTGCAGCTCTGTACGAGTATCTCGTGTTAAATCGCCGTACATCAGCTTGTATCTGCCGTCATATAGCATCTTATCGCTGCCCATCTCACAGAAAGCATCCTTACGGTGCTGCTGTGTAGTCCCAAGCAGCAGCGGCATCATACTTTTGCCTTGATCGTAATGATGGCTCTCACAACCGGTAAAATTGCATACGGTTTGACCAATATCGATAAGCTCAACAATCGCATCACTGACTACACTTTGCCCGATTCCAGGACCAGCAGCAATAAAAGGTACATGAACAGAACCTTCATACAAATTGATTTTCCCCCACATCCCATGATCCCCTGCATTATCTCCATGGTCTGATGTATACAGGATGACCGTATCGTCTTGCAATCCGCTCGCTTTGAGGGTATCCAACACACGTCCGATCTGGCTGTCTACTTCTGTAATGCAAGCCTTATAAGCAAGCAGCTTGTCATACTCCATACGCTGAACATCCGTCAATGGCGCTGCTGGAATGTGTTCCTCCGGCATTCCTGCTTTCTCATTGTCATACAAATTCCTGTAGGACTGTGGTGCATCATAAGGATCATGGGGTCCTACGAATCCAAGATGCAGGTAAAAAGGTTTGTCCGGCGACACCTTCAAGAGAAATTCACTGGCTTTTCGAGCGATATAGGCATCCTGGGTATATTTCTGATCCCAAGGCCATGCTTCATTAGGCAGCATCGTTGCATTCCCTTGCCGAAACCGGCCGGTCCAGCTCCGGTAAGCTTCCAGCAAGCCCTGTTCTCTCAAAAAACGGGTATACTGGCATTCGCATCCGATGCTGCCGCTGCCCATTTTGCCCGATGTTTCATGTACATGCTCAAATCCGAGCTGATGAATATCTGCTTCATGGGCGATAAAATCACCATCCCATACATGAACATGATGATGCAGCTTGCCTATCATCGCTGTATGATAGCCATTTCCACGTAATGCGTGTAGAAATGTAGGTGTATCGGGATGTATCGGATGCCGGTTCGTAAAGCAGCCGGTATTCATCGGGTACCTCCCTGATGTTATAGCTATTCTTGATGGTACACAGAGCGGTGCATTGCAATAAGTCCGTGTAATGAGGGTACCGCGTGCCGCCAGAAGGTCCAAATTCGGAGTCTTAACGCCCACTGCTCCTGCGCAGCCCATATAATCCCAACGATGATGATCCGAAGTAATCAGGATCACATTGGGTTTCTTCCCTGTTACCTTACCGGTTTCCATCCTACTGCTCCTTTCTCGCTGGATTGACGAGTCAGATGAATATGCAGCCTCCATGCCGTTTATTCATCTGAGATTGCCATCCAGCTGATAGATCATTTTTTCGTAAATTTGGCATATTCCGCGTTATATTCCTCAATGACCTTGTCTCCGCCGTTGCTCCTCCATTGATCGATGGCCTTTTTCCAGCCGGCGTCGTCCACCTCGCCGTAAATATACTTTACACGCGCGTCATTGACTAATTTGTCCAGCTCGCTGCCCTTTTCGATCTGTGTATTCGAAACGAGCGGCAGTGTCGGATTAGCTACGGCTATAGACGAATTTTCAACATACGTTTTATTTACTTTTTCATCCATCGGCGAACCGGTCATCAGCTTGGGCTTCCAGTCTGTAATCAGAAGCTCAATAACAGACGTCACTTCATCGTCGTACAATTTTTGGTCCAATCGTACTGGCTTGCCGTTTTCCATTTTATAATGCCGTCCTTCAATACCATTAACTAGCAACTGCTCCAGCTTTGGATCAGACAGCTTATTAATAAATTCAAGCGTATCCTTTAAATCAGCTTCCGTTTTGATACTGGATTTGGGGAACATATACATGCCATTAAACCCATTGGAGGCAAACACTCTCTCCCCCTTCGGCCCTTTGATTCGTGTAACGAAATCAAGCTTGGCATTCGGATTCGCCTGATACAATGCAGTCCAGTTTGGAATGGTAGCATGAGCGACAACAGCCGGGTACATTCCCGCTTTTTCTTTTGCGATTCCATCCCATGCCTGCCCTTGCTGAATTGCGGCGAAGTCCTGGTTCATCAGCTTTTCACTAAACATTTTGCGGTAAAATTTCATCGCTTCCAAATATTCGTCTGTTGTAAAGTCAGGGTACAGCTTGCCGTCCTTCACCCCATAACCGTTAGGAGCTCCAAACCATGCAAGCGCATTACCAAACCCTTGCTGACTGAGCAGCTTGGGCATGAATTCTACCAGTCCGTACGTATCCTTTTTGCCGTTTTTATCCGGGTCCTTCTCCGTAAAGGCTTTAGCCATCTGATACACATCATCAATGGTTTCTGGCGGCTTCATCCCCACATTGTCGAGCCAGTCCTTACGATAGAGAAGCATTTGTAAACCAAGCGGGCGCTGATGCGGCATTCCATACAGCTTGCCGTCTATAGACGCGTTGTAAGTCGTTTGCTCATTGTACAAGCCTTTTAAATTCTGATAATCCTTTAAAAGAGGGCCAACTTCCCAAAACATCCCGGATCGCACCCCCGATAAGATGGTGGAGAGCTTGTTATTCTGAACATTCATCACCATTGGAAGTGAACCCGAAGCAATCGTTGCATTCACTTTATTATCGTAAGCGGAATTGGGAACCCAGGTTATATCCAGCTTGGTGTTTGTCATTTCTTCAATCTTCTGCACCATAATATTGTCTTTTTTCGGAGGCTCGGCAAAATAATAGACCATCATCAAACTGATCTTTTTCGGTTCTTTGGGCTGCTCCTTCGGTGGAGTACTCGTCTGCTGTGTGCTCTTGGCTGCCGGAGTTGTCTCTGTTCCTTTGCTGCTTGCTGCATTCCCTCCGCTGCATCCGACTAACAAGCTTGTTGCCACGAGAACAGGGCCGACACTCTTTAAGCTTGTATACCATTGCCGTTTGTTCATTACGTTGTCCCCTCCAATAATTTGATTGTAATGCTTTACAAAAACTCAGCCTTTAACGGAGCCTATCATGACCCCTTTTGTAAAATGCTTTTGAACGAACGGATACACGAGTAAGATCGGAAGTGTCGACAAAACAATCATCGCCATGTTAACGGTTTGTGCAGGAATATTAAAGCTGTCCTGACCGGACTCACCTAATCCGCCCTGCGACAATATAATCAACTGCCTAACCAGTACCTGAAGTGGCCATTTCTCGGTATCATTAATGTACAATATAGCTGTGAAATAGCTGTTCCAATGAGTCACCGCATAAAACATCACAAAGGTGAGAATAGCAGGCATAGAAAGCGGTATCACAATGCGAAACAAAATGCCGAGATCGTTGCAGCCGTCGATTTTGGCTGATTCCTCCAAGCCCTCGGGCAGCTGCTGGAAAAAGCTTTTCATCACGATCAGGTTAAAGGCATTGATCGCACCAGGAAGCATGAGCGACCAGTAACTGTCCAGGAGTCCCAACGATTTGACAATCAGGAAGGTCGGAATCATGCCACCGCTGAACAGCATGGAGAAAATGACCATCAGCAGGACAGGCTGCCTTCCTTTCAGTTCTTTGCGGGCCAACGCATAAGCCATCAGTACGGTAAATGAAATATTAATGAAAGTACCTACCGCCGTAATATATAAGGAAGCTCCTAACCCACGAATGACCGCCTCAGATGCCAGTAAATAGCTATAAGCATCGAAGGTGATTCGGGTAGGAATGAGTGTGAAGCCTTGCTTCGTTAATTCGTCCGCAGGGGTTAAGGAACCTACGATGATATATACGAACGGAATGACGGTTGCCAGTGCAAACAACGTTAACAGTGTATAATTGACGCCTTCGAACAGGATGCTGCCCGCTGATTTTCCGATTGTTCGTTTTACCGCCATGCGCCGCTGCACGTTCTGTTTTTGTATCGAATCCACGTGTTAGTAAACCCCTTCCTCCCCGAACCTTTTGGCGGTATAATTCGCTCCTAATACCAAAACAAGCCCGATCACAGATTTGAACAATCCGACGGAGGTGCTATAGCTAAAAAGCCCCTGCTGGATGCCTATGCTGTATACATAGGTGTCAAACACTTCGCCCACCTGACGGTTCAGCGGATTGAGCATCAGAAAAATTTGCTCGAAGCCGGTATCCAGAAAGCTGCCTAAACGTAGAATCAACAGGATCACAATCGTGCTTCGAATAGCTGGCAGCGTAATGTGGTAAAGCTGTCTGAGTCGATTGGCCCCATCCATACGAGCGGCTTCATAAAGCTGCGGATCGACTCCAGCCAGTGCTGCCAGAAAAATGATCGTACCCCACCCTGTCTCTTTCCACATCAATTCAGAAACAACCATCACCCGGAACCATTTTTCACTGACAAGAAAGTTCAGCTTCTCCCAGCCGAGAGACGCGATCCATTCGTTGACGATTCCACCCTCTGTTGTAAAAAAAATGTACGCAATCCCGACCACCACGACCCACGAAATAAAATGTGGAATATAGATGAGTGTTTGCACCGCACGCTTAAACAGTTCTTGTCGCACTTCATTCAGCATCAGGGCAATGAGGATCGGTAAAGGGAAAAAGAAAAACAGATTGTAAAAAGCAAGTACAAATGTATTACGGAACAACAACCAAAAAGCCGGATCACCAAAAAATCGTTCAAAATGTTTCACGCCTACCCATGGACTTGCCAAAAAACCTTGGAATACCTGATAATCCTGAAAGGCGATCAATACACCCCACATCGGAATATACTTGAAGATAACAAAGTAAAAAAATCCGGGCGCCAGCATGAGATACAACCAACGATGTTTAGTTACATAAGCCCATAGATGAGAGTAAGCCAACGTTTAACCTCCTTTTCTGTGTTTATAAACCGCTTGCCCTCAATATAGAAGCTGTCGATCATAACGTCTACAATCTTTTGGGATCATCCCGCCACTTGGAGGTCGTGATAATCATTTGGGATCTAGTAATCAATTGAAAAAAACCTCCCGCAGGGAGGCCTTTCCGTTGTTGTCATGAGCATGGTCAAGCTTTGTACTGCTCCCGGTATTGCCCTGGAGTCATCCCTTCCATTTTACGGAAATAACGAATAAAATTTTGTGCATTGTTATATTGCAGTCGTTCAGCTATTTCGCTTATTTTCATTGACGAGTGGGTCAGCCATTTCTTGGCGGTCTGCAGCCTGTGTGTGGAAACGTATTCACTAAAGCTGACCCCCACGTCACGCCTGAACACCCTTTTGACATGACTGGGGTGAAAATGCAATCGGGCCGCGCAGGCTTCAAGCGTCAAATCCGTTTCCTGCTGCTCGTGGATCATTCTTAATACCTGCTCAGTGATCGACGTGTCCTGCACAGTTCTTGATTGCTCAACAGCCTCAAGAATCCTGCCGATAATATCCTCACGAAACCAACGCTCGATATCAGCAGATGAATTCAGCTCCAACAGTCTCTCAAAAAAGGATGGATTGCGGTTGTCAGTCCAATCCCACGATACCCCCATTTGGTTAGCCAAATCTATGAATTCGATAAGCAGCCGTATGAACGACACCTGATACTCCTGGTGCGTGCATTCCCGCGAGAATACATCCTTCATAAACTGTCCGAGCAGTTCATGCACCCGCCCGATTTCAAGCAGCTTAATTGCATCCAGCATATCCCCGGCAACAGCTTCTGGGTAGTAAGGCTTAACATGATGAACAGGTTGTTGATCCTCAATAAAAATGACGGCTGCCTGCCCTGCCTTGATCCGGTATTTCAGCGCTTCCTGGCCTTCATGGAAAGCTTTGGGCATGTCGCTCCACTCGGAATAAGGACGGCTGATGCCGATACTGATTCGGAGACCGAGAAAGCTGCTGACAGCAGCCTGAATCTTTTCTGCAGCTGTATACAGCTTGTTTTTAAAATCCTCACGGTCTTCCGTATTACTCCCGACTACCGTTACCTGGGAAGGATGAATCAGTATGGGATTCAGTCTGCTATCGGCGGGTACTAATTCACTTACAATATTATTGATCGCGAACAGCAGTAAATCTTTATCACCTTCACGAAAACGTACGCCTTCAAAGGTATCGATCTGTGTAACCAGCACTGCCTTCATACGCCATTCGGACGGAAATTGCGACCATTTCCATTCCCCTGTGATATCCACTGTATTCACATGACCTTGGAGCAGCTTCAGCACAAAGTAATCCTTTAACTGCTGAGCCTGCCTTTGCATTTGTGTTTCCATTTCATTCTGAGTCAGCCTCATCGTCTGGAACCGCTCACTAATATACTGGAATTCATCCTGGCTGCTCAGATCATTCACAGAACTGGAGGCGGTGCCGGATGCTCCCCGGACAGCCTCATAGAGCTTACGTATCGGACTGTACATGTTGCGGGATTGCAGGTAAACTAGAGCACTGGCAACCGCCATAATACCGAGACAAATGAGAAAAGTAATCCAGCCGATCGCTCTCGACTCACGGGTAACCTCAGCGATCGGGATCAGAGTTACATACTTCCAATCATTATAGGTAGATTGAATAAGGTTAATCGATACCATTTGCTCCATCCAATCGGTTTGGAACGTCTCAGGAGGATGGTCACTGCTCAACATTTCGCGAAGCGGCTCTTTCATCGGGAATAACCGACCATTAAGAGAACCGTCATGACTAGCTAGAACGTTATTTGTTTCATCCAAAACGAATGTTTTGCCAATCCCCGGGATATTTTCGACCAGTTTGCTGATCTCCCCCGGATTAATTTTGATAACGACGACCATCTGTGGAGCTTGCGAATTCAGCGGCAGCCTGCGGATCAATTGCAGACTTTGTCCCTTTCCAATCGTTGTAGTTAAAGGGTTGTTGGAAAAAGAGCCGGTCCAGAAGGAGTTTTTCGTGTTCTTGATATAGATCAGGTCCATATTTACGGCATAATCGTCAAACCGGTATACACCGCTATTTTCCAAAACCCATCTTTTCGACATATTGATGAGCTGTATATCCTGAATCCCCAGCTCGTACGATTGAATACGCTGTATTTGTTCACGCAGATCCTGAATCAGTTGAAACTCTTTGTAGGAAAGCTCACGATCCATGGCATTGTTGACCAGCGGCGAACTAACCAACTGCAAGGAGGCCGCATCAACGGTTTTTAAAAATTGCTCGATCCGCAGCTTGGTTTGCAGTGTAACCTGCGCATTGCCTTCATTCACCTTTTGAAGCGCAATACCCGAGGATTTATAATAGGAAAAGCCACCAAGTACTATGACAGGAAATATGACAATGAATACGCTGTACCAGAACAATCGCGAAAAATATTTGGACAACAAGATATGCCTGATGTGAATCCCAACCTTTCGCAACTACTTCTACGCTCCATGGTTTACCTGCATTTATTATAGCAAGAAACTCCAAGTGAATTGAACATAATTGTTGCGTTCGCACAAAAAAAAGCACCTCTATGGGTGCTTTTTTCTACGCTCGAAATGTGGGTTCTTTTTCCTGATGGATCCGTATGCTGACCACAACGGCAATACTCATCATATTTAATAGTAACGACGTTCCCCCGTAGCTGATAAAAGGAAGCGTAATCCCAGTCAAAGGCATGATGCCAAGCAGCATCCCCACATTTTCAAAAATTTGAAACACGAACATCGACACCACGCCAACAATAACATAGGCCCCGCCTTTATCATGGCATTGAATCGAGATAAGAATCATCCGATAAATAAGCACAAAATACAGCAGCAGCAGCACCGATGACCCGACAAACCCGAATTCTTCCGCCAGCACGACAAATATCGAATCGGAATACGCATAGGGAATGAAATTGCGGTGGACCGAGGTACCTTGCAAATACCGTTCCCCAGACAAGCCACCGGAACCAATCGCTTTGATCGAATTGACAACCTGGAAGCTGTGATCCTTAGAAGCATTATCTGGATCTATAAAGGTATCAATCCGGGTAACCCAGTGACCTTTACCTTGCAGCTTCAAATATTGCTGAATCGGGTCGTGAAAATGAGTGAATAAATAATAAAATAGAAACAGTCCCGCTATCACCAATAAAAAACCTATTAAAAAGTGCGTATACTTGATGTTACCAATCCACAGCATCCCGACCAAAACTACCAGAAAAATAACAGCATTTCCCAAATCCGGCTGAATCAGTACAAGGACAAAAGGAATGAGTACGATAAATCCTATAGGCACTATGTCCGTCAAAAAAAGCAGCTTTTCTCCTTGCCTTCTAGCCATGAACGCGGCTAGGGCAAGAATGAGCATGAGCTTCATAAATTCTGCAGGCTGGAACAGCAAGTTACCCGGCAGCTGAAACCAGCTTTTGGCACTATTAATTTCCAAACCGAATTTATAGACAAGAATTAATAATATCAACCCAGCCCCATAAAAATAGGGAGAGATTTTTAATAAAACACGATAATCAACCAAGGCCACTCCGAGAAAGGCCAGTATGCAAATAACATAAATCGTTATTGTTTTTTTCATATCGAACACGATATTGGGATCATCGAGCGTTGCGCTATAAACAAGCAGCGTGCTAATAACCATGAATGACAGAAGAATGGCTACGATCAACAAATCGATATTTTTTAGTTTTTGCAGCAAAACATGCTCATCCCATCCCGATAAACTTCTTGAATTTAGTCAATACCCCTGACTTTTCCTCCATTGGCATGAGTGGAACCGTATCTCCCAGAATGCGACGAGCAATGTTACGATAAGCAATCGCTGCCGCAGAATTAGGATTCATTACTGTAGGTTCCCCTATATTAGCCGCTTTGATGACATACTCATCATCCGGGACGATACCGAGCAGATCTATCGCCAGAACGGACGTGATTTCGTCAATACTTAGCATTTCACCCTTTTTCACCATACTTTGTCGAATACGGTTAATAACCAGCTTGGGCGAAAATATTTTCTCATTTTCCAGAAGACCGATGATTCTGTCAGCATCACGAACCGCAGCGTTTTCCGGTGTTGTCACCACAATAGCCTTGTCCGCACCTGCAACCGCATTTTTAAAACCTTGTTCTATGCCTGCAGGGCAGTCGATAATAACATACTCAAAATCACGTTTGAGCTCCAAAATAATTTCTCTGACTGCTTCGGGAGAAATCGCACTCTTGTCCTGAGTTTGCGCAGCAGGCAGCATATACAGCTCATCGAAACGTTTGTCCTTGACCAGTGCTTGCGCCAATCGACAGCGTCCCTCAGCAACATCGATCAAATTATAAATAATCCGATTTTCCAACCCCATGACCACATCCAGATTACGCAAGCCAATGTCGGTATCGACCATACAAACCTTCTTGCCATTGAGCGCCAGCGCCGTTCCGATATTAGCAGAGGTAGTCGTTTTACCGACCCCGCCTTTTCCCGAGGTTATGACAATTGCTTCACCCATAGTGCTCAGCTCCTTCATGTTACGGTTCCATAACCAATCTATGCAAATGGTGAATTTTGTCGATTTCCATTTTGCCATCTTTGACATAAGCAAATTCCATAAAAGCTTCGTTCATGCCCCATTCGTCCGGAGGTCGACTAATAATAGCGGATATCCGCAGCTGGGTAGGTCTCAAATGAGAAGCTGCAATAATCGATTTATCGTTACCATTCACACCGGCATGAGCCATTCCGCGGAGCGAGCCCATTACATAAATACTGCCTGTACTAATGAGCTCCCCTCCCGGATTCACGTCACCCAGAAATAGGATATTGCCTTCTTTTACCATCGTTTGACCCGAACGCACAATACCTTTAACCAAATGCACATCACCTGTATTAGATAAAATCGCTACCGGATCCACCGCCTGAGACTCGATGGACTGAATCAACAGATTGCCCTTTTGACCTATGATGCTGCGAATTTGATCCTTTTGCTCGGCTGAGGCAGTACGGGTACCCAATTTGACGTGAACATGAATGATCGGACCCGTCAATATTTTTTGGTGTGTTTTTTCCAGTTTATGGTGCAGTTCCTCGATAATTTCCTCGAATGCGCAGTTATCATCCAGAAGAAATACAAGACCTTCTTTTACACCTTTAATCATCACATGATGTTTTGTAGCCGCCATCCCCGTCCCTACCTCCCTACACCTAATACAATTCGGCCTTTTTCGACGTAACTCCTGCTTGTTCAGTGAAAAATTATTCCTCTGCGTCAGTCTTTGCAGCCTGCATGCTTTCGAACAACTTTCGGACAGGAACGTAGACCATAAGTGCGAATAGGAGGTTAATCAGCATACTCGGAAGCATCTGGTGGAAAAATACCCACTGCAGATCAAGATGGTTGATTTGGAACAGTCTGTACAGCCCATAGATAATGGAATCGAAAAATAAATTTCCGAGTGCCATAACGAGCATACTCACGATAATATTGGAATGAAGACGGCGATGCATCAAGCCAGCCAAATAGCCGGTCAAGCCCATTGCAAATGAAATCGGTCCAAGCATCGGAGAATAATAAATAAAGTCCTGCAATAATCCAAAAATAAGACCGTAAACCAGCGCCGTATGCCGATTTACATAAAGACCGATATAAATCACGATCACAACGATAAAATGAGGCGCCACATAGATTTTGGATTGCCATACAGATGGTATGATCCATTGCAGTATGGTACCCTCCAAAATAAACAAAGCCAACAGGATCAACCACAGCCATTTACGCATGATCAGATCACCCCTGCTCCGGGACGATAACGACAAACACCTCACGAAGGTGGTCAAAAGAAGCAAAAGGCTGAATCAGCGCCTCATGCGAGATGCCGAAGTTGCCCTGCTTTCTGGAGACTACCTTGCCAATCTCGATCCCTTTAGGGAAAACCTGTCCCAATCCGGAAGTAATCACGGTATCCCCAACTTCCAGCTTGTCATTAGGATCTATCATGGTCATGACGAGAAGTTGTTCCCCAGGATCATAGGATACAATGACACCAAAGCTTTCATTTTCCTTATTCTTGACGGTTACCGAAATCGCTTTGGATTCATTGGCTGTATCATCAATACCTTTGAGCGTCTGAACCGTAGAATAAAAGGAAGATACCTTCTTAACGCGTCCTACCAGTCCATCCACAGACATTACAGCCATATTAGGCTTGACGCCGTCCTGCTCACCCAGATTGATACTCACTGTATTGTTGAGTAAATCAGGGTTAACAGCCACGACCTCCGCGATACGAAAGGTGTAATTACCTGCCTGCTTTTGACGTTCTGTAAAGTTTAAAGCTTCCTGCAGCCGTTTGTTCGTCTGTTCGAGATCATTTAATTTGGTCGTGTCGCGCGCGTATTTCGTCAAGGTTTGCTTCAGTACTTTGTTCTCTTCAAAGATCGTACGCACCTGCCGAATATCCTCAAAGAAACCCGCTATATAGCCAGCGGGCTTATAAATAATTCCTTGCGTCCAGGAGATCGTATCCGTAACAAATTTTTCAGGCCAACTCATTCGCTCACGCTTTCCAAGCGTCAATCCCATCAAGGCAATAAAGCAAATGAAACCCAGCAGCAGTATTAATAATCGTTTATTTCCCAGTAATTTCAAAATAACCACCTTCTAATCTTACGCTTATGGATTTAACGTCTGGATTTACTTGTTGGGCCCGATCTCATTTTGAATAAATGGAGGTGCTCTAGTGCTCTGCCCGTTCCAATAGCTACACAGTCAAGTGGATTCTCGGCAACAAGCACAGGCATCCCTGTTTCTCTTGCTAACAGCTTGTCCAGATTAAGCAGCAATCCGCCTCCACCTGTAAGCACAATGCCACGATCCATAATATCAGCCGCAAGCTCAGGAGGACATTTCTCCAATGTCACTTTCACAGCTTCAACAATACTATTCACAGTATCGGTAAGGGCATCTGTAATTTCAGTTGACGTGATCGCCATTGTTTTAGGTAAACCGCTAACCAGATCCCGTCCACGAATTTCAAAACGAACCGGAGGGTCCATCGTCAATGCCGATCCGATCTCGATCTTGATTTGCTCAGACGTACGTTCGCCGATCATCAAATTGTAGGTACGCTTAATGTATTGCGTGATGGCTTCGTCCATCTCATCTCCCGCAACACGAACCGAGCGGCTCGTTACAATGCCGCCCAATGAAATAACGGCAACCTCTGTAGTGCCTCCGCCAATATCAACGACCATACTGCCCGTCGGTTCCCAAACCGGCAAATCGGCGCCAATAGCCGCTGCAAATGGCTCTTCAATCGTATAAGCGTCGCGCGCGCCTGCTTGGCGTGTTGCATCCTCGACTGCTCTCTTCTCGACGGCTGTTATACCAGAAGGAACACATACCATCACGCTTGGACGATGTGGAAATAACCAACGCTGCTTTTGCGCTTGTCTGATAAAATATTTGATCATGGTCGAGGTAGTATCGAAATCGGCAATTACGCCGTCTTTCATCGGTCTGATGGCACGTATATTACCTGGAGTCCGGCCAATCATATTTCTTGCGTCATTTCCTACGGCCTCGATAGTTTTCGTATCTGTCCTTATTGCCACTACCGATGGCTCCCTGACCACGATACCTTTTCCTTTTACATAGACGAGTGTATTAGCAGTTCCCAAATCAATGCCCAAATCTTTCGTAAAACCACCAAACATGCTTGATACTCCCTTCGTTTGTTTCAATTTCTGTTACATCAACCCCTGCTCTTTCAAGCTGATGAAAGCTTGGTCGCCGATAACAATATGATCCAGTACATCAATGCCGATAATTTCGCCCGCTTCTACCAGCCGCTGTGTCAATTGAATATCTTCTGAGCTCGGAGTTGGATCCCCGCTCGGATGGTTATGTACACATATAATCGAAGCGCTGCTTCGTTTAATCGCCGCACGAAATACTTCCCTTGGATGAACAATAGCTGCATTCAAGCTGCCCATGGAAAGTGTTTCCTGACCCACGACATGATTTTTAGTATTTAAAAACAAGCATACAAAATGCTCCTTTTGTAAATAACGCAGTTCTTCCATCATCAAATCAGCTACGTCCTTAGGAGAACGAACCATTACGGTATCATTCAACACACTGCGTGCCAATCTACGACCCAATTCAATGCTGGCTTGAATCTGCAGTCCTTTAGCCGAACCAATGCCTTTGATTTCGGTTAACTGCTCCAAGCTCATATCAACCAGACTGCGCAATCCACCGGAATGACTTAACATGCGCTGTGCCAAATGGACAGCCGACTCCTGATAAGTACCAGTCCTCAGTAAAATCGCCAGAAGTTCCGCGTTGCTTAATGCTTGAGCCCCAACCTGCATCATGCGCTCTCTAGGACGTTCTTCGTTTGGGACATCGCGCAATGTTAAATTGTGCGATTCCATTCATTCCCCCCTGACATTCTAGGTTTGTAGAAGCTTTATTATAGCATGATGCCGGATTAAAGAACAGTTACGCCCAATTCACCAAGCATTTCACCAAGCAGGCATAATGGTAACCCCACAACATTGAAATAGTCGCCTTCGATCCGTTCAATCAAGGTCGC
The DNA here is from genome assembly GCF_025567575.1 of Paenibacillus baimaensis. Lineage (NCBI taxonomy): Bacteria > Bacillati > Bacillota > Bacilli > Caryophanales > Paenibacillaceae > Paenibacillus > Paenibacillus baimaensis. The sequence continues at coordinate 39,940 of NZ_JAOQIO010000050.1, forward strand.
ACCGATCCCCTGTATCGCATAGGATCCCGCTTTATCCATCGGTTCATTCGTATCGATATACCTTTCAATCTGTAAAGAACTCATTGGCTTCATATAGACGGCTGTAACCCGATGGGCATACAATTCACGTCCCGTACCCAGATCCATACAAGCAACTCCACTGTAAACATGATGGACCTTTCCTTGCAGAGCCTCCAGCATGCGTGCGGCATCTTTACGGTCTTGCGGCTTGCCCAGCACCTGATCACCCAGCACAACAATCGTATCGGAACCAATCACGATCCCTTCTGTCCGCTGCTCGGCTTTAAACATTTCGCAGACAGCTGCGGCTTTACGACCGGAGAGCTGCTCGACGATTTCAGATGGGCTCATTCCCGGTTCTGTATCCTCCTGAACATCACTAACCCGAATTTCATAGGGAAGACCTAAAGTTTGAATTAATTCCTGCCTGCGTGGTGAGGAGGATGCCAAAATGATTTTTTTTGCGCCAAATATCGACATATATAGACTCCTTGTCTCGAATAGGTTAAAGTTTAAGTAAGTTCATTATAATCTGCGAAAAATCCAAAAAGCCGCAACAAGCCCCACCAAACTGATCAAATTAAGCTTCATTTGAAATTGGAGGTCATATTTGATCACCAACAAATCCGCTTTTGGCTGCCAGGTAAGATCAACCGATTTTGTAAGAAAAGCCAGTGCAGGGACAGAAACCAGCAGTTGACCCACAAGGCTTCCCGCTACTAATCCTATGACGAGCAGCAAGATGAAGGTAAAGGTATTCTTTTTCATAAATAGCTACACTTCCTTTACATATTAAAAAATGAAGCTGTCAAATCGCTGCCGCTACTGCGCTCACCGTATTATAGCACAAGCCTTTATCCTGTAAATATAGCCTCTTACCTACTTACTAAAAAACATACCCTGGAAGAGCTAAAAGCACTCTGACGAAAGCTTTTAACCCATGCTTACGATGCCAGTTTTCTGGCGAAAACTTTAAGTTTATGCTTACGATGCCAGTTTTCTGGCGAAAACTTTAAGGAGGAACCTTGTTTGATGCGTCGGTCTTATACCCTTATTATTTTTATCCTTGTATGCTTGTTAGCTGCTCCATCCTCGTCATGGGCAATAAAGATTGTTGTCGACCCTGGTCACGGGGGATCGGATTCAGGAGCTGTCGGAGTCAATGGACTGCTGGAGAAAAACGTTAACCTGGATATTGCCACCAAATTAAGAAAGATGCTGGCAGATCGCGGCTATGAAACCGCAATATCGAGAGAAGATGATACTTTTCTTTCACTTAAAGAACGTGTTGACTTTACAAACGCGCAGCAGGCTGATTTGTTTGTCTCGATCCACGCCAACGCCATGCCGGGAAATGCCAAAACACGCGGTGCTTTGATACTGTACCACGATAATAATTATCCACAGGAAGACTATCCGGCAAGCCCGGAAATGGCGGAGCTCACCCCGCAGAGCCGGGAGTTTGCGAAGGTAGTTCTGAACAATTTCGTTGATGCTACCGGATTAGAAAATCGTGGTCTTGTAGCGAGCGCTGTTTATGTAGTACGTATGGGTACCATTCCAAGCATACTCGTAGAAACTGCTTTTCTCTCGAATCGACAGGATGCAGCATTACTGGCCAGCGATGAAGTCAGAACGACTATGGCTCAGGCCATAGAGCAAGGCATTGAAGCTTATATGCCACCGAATACACCGAGCGAGGTGTTCACCGATATGCGTGTACATTGGGCACGAGATGCTGTACTTCGCTTAAAAAGTCAGGGAATTGTTGACGGCGTGGGCCGACTGTATAAACCTAACCGTGAGCTGACCCGAGCGGAATGGATGACCTTGCTGGATCGGGTTTTCGATTTATCTATAGTCAAAAAGCCTTCAGCCAACCCTTCCGTTTGCACAAACGGCAGTAACAACAATACGGTTTCTGCTGTGGTTTATAAGAATGGTGAGAGCTGTGCAACACCTATAAAACCTCCCTTGCCGTTGTTCATGGATATTACTGGTCACTGGGCAAATGCCGCCTTGAACAAAGCCGTAATGGCAGATGTTCTTAACGGCTACGATGACGCTACCTTACGTCCCGATCAACCGATTACTCGTGCAGAAGTTGCTGCTACGTTTCAACGGCTTGCTCTTCCTGCCACCCTTGGACCGTTAGGTACAGCGTCGTTTACAGACGTACCTGCTGATCATTGGGCAGCCAAATCGATCTACAGTTTACAACATGCCGGCTGGATCGACGGCATAGCGCCAGATCAATTTATGCCGAACCGTGGCATGACGCGTGCCGAAGCAGCCTCCTTACTTGATCGGTATGTTCAAAGCACACCAAAAACGCCAACCCCTCAGCAGCCATAGCTGAGCCGGTCGGCGTTTTTTTCTGAAAACTTCATCATCCCACTTTTATGGTGTCGTGATTACCCGTCTGAATTCCTTTTGAGCAAGTGCAGTCTGCAAAATCGCATTTTGTGTTTGCCATAACGTGGAAGCAGATGGGCTTTTGCGATACTCATCCAATGATGCAACGGCTGCATTCATTGCGCTGCTGATTTTAAGGACGGCTGCCTTACCTTCCTCGGAAAGCCCCTCATTCACTCCCGAAGTCATCCCCAGCCAGGCTTGATGAGCAGTTTTGACGGATTGCACCTGTGAAGCATCCATTCCCGTCAGTTTAGCTTCAGTTAAATGCGAAACGGTAAGCGGAGCTATTTGCTGGACGAGATTATCACCTTGTGTGATAAAGGCCGACACATTATCCGTTGACTTGCCTGTCCATTTGATTTTCGAAAGCGCAGGCATATCCACACTCTTTATGATAACATCGATCTGTTTTTGTTGAAATTGCTGGGCAAGCCGTGAAGCTTCATCTCGATTGGATGCCATCCCCACATAAACAGGAAATTTTTCACCCACATCGCTTACCGCAGCAAGACCTTTTTTCTTCAGCTCTGATTGAGCAGCAGCTGCGCCTTGTGATGTCGAGAATACACCGCTTTGCAGGAAGGTCAATGTTCTTGCAGGCACGTTCACAGCAGCTATTGCCCCGCTGCTGACAGATGCCGAGACGGCAATGGAACCGGTTGGATCTGCAGCTTTGCCGGCAGTATTGGCCGGAGTCACTGAGCCTGAGACCGCGACGGCTTGATCTGTAGGTGCTGATTTGGCTGGTGCCGAGGCATTAGCTGTGACATTGGTAGCTGTTGGGGCCGTGACGTTTGTTTTATTGGTCCCAGAATCCTGAGAAAACATCGATAGTACAAGAAAACCGAAGGCTGCACCCGTAGCGACAGCTCCAGCAACCGATGCAGCAACCTTAAACCACGAGGCTGCCGTTTTCCTCCTCCGATAAAATGTCTCCTCCGGCACATACCAACGATGATCACGAATTGGATCTATAGGTTCGCCCCGTATAGGGTCGTTCGAGAAAAATAGCTCCTCATTTTCCAACTGTCTGTGATTCGGAGCTCCCGTTTCTCGAATAGCGTCAATTTTCGGTTCAACATTCAGTTCATTAGAAGCTTTTATTGAGTCATGTCTGGGCTCATGTCTGGGGTCGCGACCGGTATTATACCTGGGGTCAAATCGAGTCTCATTTCTGTTCTCCTGCTGAGTACTATGACCTGACTCACGGATCAGCTTCTCCACTCGCTGTGTTTCCATATCAAACGAACTTTCCCAGCCTCCAAAATCATTCGGATATGGATTTAATGTCTGCGTATCCACGGGGGTGACCTTATATTCTTCCGGGCGCAGTGGGATTACCTGCTGCTCTTTCGCTTTCCTCTCAGGAACGCCAACATTGTTTCTATATTCCTGATCAAACCGAAAGGTCATTTTGGCTTTGCTCATTATACTTCGCTCCCTTGTCCAAATTCGTATTATTAGACTATGAAAGAGAAAAGATGAATAGAACAATAACACTAGACTTTCGATAGCACGGCATAAAAAAACAGCTGGCTCCTGAACGAATCTATCGTCCGGGAATCAGCTGCCTGTTGGTGTTCATACAAAATTATTGTTTAAGGTGCAGGCGGCGTAAACACCCGACCTGCAAACTCTGTATCCATCATAAAAAATGCATTACTGTCCTTATCAATACGCTTCAATTTATTAATGATCGAATCAAACATCGCTTCTTCTTCAACCTGCTCATCAATAAACCATTTCAAAAACTGAATCGTCGCATGCTCACGTTCATTCATTGCAATATCCGACAAATCATAAATTCGCTTGGTAACGATCTGTTCGTGCTCATAAGCACGCTCAAATACGTCCAGCATGGATACATAATCATTTTTGGGATTATCCATACCAATCACAACCGCTCTTCTACCGCGGTCATTTAAGAACTTATAGATTTTCATTGCGTGAAATCGTTCTTCTTCAGCCTGCACAATATAGAAATTGGCAAACCCATCCAAGCTTTCAGCAGAACAATAAGCAGCCATGGCCAGGTACACATGTGAGGAGTAAAATTCGAAATTCATTTGATCGTTCAGAGCTGTACTTAAGGAATCATTCAACATACGAACACGCACCTTCCATGGATTATTTTTGTTGTAAACCCCACACGTAGAGTGGGAGTAGTACAACCACTATACACAAAATAGGAGAAAGAATCCACAATAGGCTCAAGCTCATCGTTAAATTATCCTTTCGTATGTAAATTTTTAACCTATAACCTGCTTCAGCTCTTTATACAATTTACGAGGACTTGAAGCATAAATAACGTTGGATTTACCTAACATAACAAAGCATTGCTTGGAGCATAGCTTGCAGTTCCCGAGACAATCCTGCTTTTTTTGCTTGATTTCGGGAAAACGTTCCTTAATGGATTTATATACTTTTTTGGAACCAAGCTTCAAGTTTTTACAGCAGTATTTGATTTTTTTCATATCCTGCTCCTTTATCTCACAAGTATGCATTTGTATCTGATGATAATAGTTATCATTATCAATGTCAATGTTAATTTATTTATTACAGCTTATTCAAGCAAATTAAAAAAACAAACCTTAACGCTAGTTACAGACGTCTTCGGTTTGTTTCTCTTAAGCTGTATTTTATTTGGATTCTGCTTGTTGATTCAGTGTACGGGCTAATCCTGATGCTGCCTTCCATATATCCCCTGCACCCATCGTAAGTACCAGATCACCGCTCTTGACGTGCTCAAGTAAAAAAGCCTGTACTTCCTCTTTACTCGGAATATAACGGACATGCTGATTGCTGTTCTGTCGAATCAATTCAACCAGCTTGGATGAAGTTATGCCTTCAATCTGCTGCTCGCCCGCAGGTGAATATATATCGGTGATGATGACTTCATCCGCTTCAGAGAATGCACGACTGAATTGATCAAACAAGAAGTACGTACGCGTATATCTTTGGGGTTGAAATACAGCGACTATTCTTTTTCCGGTTGCCTTGGCCGCGCTGATTGTAGCTTCAATCTCCGTAGGGTGATGAGCATAATCATCAATGATCAGAATATCATTCACCTCGCCAAGCACTTGAAAACGACGCTTCGCACCACGAAAATCCGTAATAGCTTCCGCAATTTGACTAAAGCTCAAACCTGCTTCCATGCAGGTAATCAATGTTGCCATTGCATTATAAACATTATGTTTGCCCGGTACAGACAATTGGATGAATCCAAGACTGCTGCCCTGATGTTCGACTTCAAAGCTTACCTTGCGATCACCAAGCACTATGTTGCGGGCTGTATAATCGGCATCGGTTTCAATACCGTAAGTAATGACTTCACTTTTAATATCAGGTATCAGCTCTTGAAGATACGTATCATCTTTACAAACGATAGCTTTGCCTTCGTCGCTCACCTGACTCAGAAACTGCGCATAAGCCTTTTTCAGGTTCTCAAAATCACCATTGTAATTTTCCAGATGATCCGCTTCAATGTTATTGACGAGCGCTATCAATGGATTGTATTGCAAAAAGGAACCATCACTTTCATCGGCTTCCGCAACGACCCATTCTCCCTTGCCGGCCTTGGCATTGCTGCCAACGTTCATGATTTCGCCGCCAATGATAAAAGTAGGGTCCATTTTGCACTCCTCCAGCACGAGCGCAATCATCGAAGAGGTTGTTGTCTTTCCATGGGCACCAGCGACTGCAATCCCTTTCTTCGCGTTCATTAAACGCGCAAGCATTTGCGAACGATGCAGAATCGGAATATTCCATTCCTCAGCAGCCGCCATCTCCACATTATCTTTAGACAGGGCTGTCGAATAGACGACAACGTCGGCTCCTTTGACATTCTCTGCCTCATGCCCGATAAACACAGTTGCTCCCTTGGCAACGAGCTTTTCCGTTAGCTCCTGGGAAGCAAGGTCAGATCCCGATATACGGTAGCCCATTTCAAGCATGACCTTGGCAATAGCACTCATGCCATATCCGCCAATACCGATAAAATGGATGTGCTCAGATGTATTCACGCAGCTCTCACCAGCCTTTTTCAGAATCGGTTTGATGTAGGATCCAGGATCGGACGTCCCCTATTAAATATAAGGTGCCGGACACAACGGCCAGATCATTCTCTGCCGTTTTGCTTTTCACCAGCTCCAGTGCTGCCTTCCAGTCAGGCTCTACAATGATTTCGATATCGGGAAGGCCCATTTCTTGAGTAAGTGAAGCAGCCAGCTCCGCCAGCTTAGCAGCCTCTTCCTTCTTATGCCACACCGGTTCCGTAAGTATTAATGTGTTCACCATTGGTAGTATATGCCGCAAATAACCGGAATGATTCTTGGTGGACAGCATCCCCATCACAAAATGCAATTTGTTGTAGCTGTATGTGTCGCGGAGCGCTTGTGCCAATACGGCACCACCCTCAGGGTTGTGAGCACCGTCTATTAAAATACGAGGCTCCGTAGACACCATTTCCATGCGGCCTGCCCAGCTTGTCTCCTTCATTGCGCGTAACAGCACTTCATCCTCGATGATCAGCGCGTAGTATTGACGCAGCAGTTCAAGGGTCATCAGCGCTAATGAAGCATTTTGCAACTGGTGAACGCCATTCATAGAAATCGTAACCTGTTCTATCGTGCGAAATGGCCCATCGAAGTTGAAGATCTGTTCGTTTTCCTTGGTTGAGACAGTTTCATAGCGAAACTTGCGTCCGCTTAAATACAGCGTGCAATTCTTGGCTGTGGCCTCCTGCTCAACTACCTCAATCACACTCGGTTGATCCACCGCGCTGACTACGGGAACACCTGCCTTGATAATCGCAGCTTTCTCAGCAGCTACAAGCTCCAGGGAATCTCCCAAAATGTCCATATGATCATGGCCAACATTCGTAATTACCGTCAATATAGACTTTACGATATTCGTAGAATCCAGTCTTCCCCCTAATCCGGTTTCCCAAACCACATAATCCGGACAAGATATTCGAGCATAATAATAAATCGCCACGGCAGTTGATACTTCGAACATAGTTGGCTGCCCCAGCTCGGAATCAGCTACCTGATCGACCAGAGGCTTCAGCTTGTTAACGGCTAGCAGCAAATCCTCATCAGCGATGTTGACTCCGTTATAGCGAATGCGATCTGTATATTTCTCGATATACGGAGAGGTAAAGGTACCGACTCCGTAACCGCTCTGCTTCAGAACCTCTGTCAGATAAGCACAAACTGAACCTTTTCCATTTGTGCCAGCGATATGAATGAATTTCAAGCGGCGTTCAGGATGCTCAAGCAGCTCCATCAGTTTTTCCATCCGTTTGAGCCCGGGTCTGACACCGAACTTGACCAAATTGACGATCCAATCTATAGCTTCTTCCGCACTCTGAAAACCATTAGATGATTGTACCTGCGAATCATTCGTCGTACTGCTCATCGAAGTCATCCCCTTAGCTCTGCTAAACGGGCAATCACTTTATCCCGCTTATCTGCATAATCGGCCAGCTTTGCTTTTTCTTCATCAATTACCTTGGCAGGAGCTTTCGCTACAAAGCCTTCATTTCCAAGCTTTTTCTCGATCCGCTCCACTTCGCCACGCAGGGATTGAAGCTCTTTTTCCAAACGTGCCAGTTCCTGTGAAATGTCGATTAATCCAGCGAGCGGCAGATACAGCTCGGCACCTGTAAGAATTCCAGTCATTGCCTTATCTGGATTCACCAGAGTGAGACTAATCTCCAACAGCGAGGTGTTGCTGAATCTGCGAATATATTCCTCATTACGCTGCAAGATAACCAAAGCTTCTTCGTTAGCCGGCTTGATCAGCAATTCGATTTTTTTGCTCATCGGCACGTTAACCTCAGCTCGAATATTACGAACCGTACGGATCACATCCATAAGCAAATTCATTTCCTGAACCGCATCAGCGGCTTCCCAATCAGCATTATAAAGCGGCCATGCAGCTAGTGTAATAGTCTCTCCTTCATGCGGAAGATGCTGCCATATTTCCTCAGAAATGAAAGGCATAAACGGATGAATCAGGCGCTGTGTCTGATCCAATACATAAGCAAGCACGGATTGCGTCTTTTTCTTGGCTTCAGCATCAGTTCCGTATAAGGACAGCTTACTGAATTCAATGTACCAATCGCACAGGTCATCCCATATAAAACTAGTTAACAGACGCCCGGTTTCACCAAATTCGTAGGTGTCAATCAATCGGGTTACATCACGTACGGTTTCGTTCAAGCGGTGTAGAATCCAACGATCAGCCGTTCCTAATTGACCGCTCAGATCAATATCCTTCACCGTGAAGCCGGTCAAATTCATCAGTACAAAACGTGAAGCATTCCAAATTTTATTGGCAAAGTTACGCGCCTGCTCGACCTTCTCCCAACGGAAACGCATATCCTGTCCCGCTGTGGAACCTGTTGACAGCATAAAGCGCATCGCGTCAGCGCCGTATTTCTCGATTACTTCCTGCGGGTCTACACCGTTGCCCAAAGATTTGGACATTTTTTGGCCATCCTCAGCACGAACCAAGCCGTGGATAAGCACGTCCTTGAACGGAATTTGATCCGTAAATTCAAGCGCGGTAAAGATCATTCTAGACACCCAGAATGGAATAATATCATAACCCGTAACCAGCAAGCTCGTAGGGTAAAAGCGGCTCAAATCTTCCGTTTCATCCGGCCAGCCCAATGTAGAGAAAGGCCACAGCGCAGAGCTGAACCAGGTATCCAGCACATCCTCATCCTGACGGATCGTGCCGCCGCCCGCACGGACGGAAGCTTCAGCTTCACTGTGGGATACGAATATTTCTCCTGTTTCGTCGTTGTACCATGCCGGAATTCGATGGCCCCACCACAGCTGACGGGAAATACACCAGTCACGAACATTTTCGATCCATTGCAAATAACTTTTTTCGAAGCGTTCCGGAACAAAATTAGCGCCTGTTTTCGAATTTTGCGCGGCAATCGCCTGCTCAGCCAACGGCTTCATTTTCACAAACCATTGTGTGGACAAATATGGCTCAACAATAGCTCCACTACGTTCACTGTGGCCGACTTGATGCACGTGATCCTCAATCTTCACCAAAACCCCGGATTCCTTCATATCGGCAACAATTTGCTTACGGCACTCGAAACGGTCCAAACCTTCATAAGGTCCAGCCTTATCGTTCATTGTACCTGTAATATCCATAACCAATATTTGCGGCAAATCATGGCGCTTGCCCACTTCAAAGTCATTCGGATCATGAGCAGGCGTTATCTTTACAGCCCCGCTTCCAAAATCCTTATCCACATATTCATCGCCAATAATCGGAATCTCGCGCCCAACAAACGGCAGTACCAATACCTTTCCAATCAAATGCTGATATCGATCGTCCTCCGGATGAACGGCAACAGCAGAATCACCCAGCATCGTTTCCGGACGTGTTGTGGCAACCACAATAAACTCATCGCTATCCTTGACTGTATATTTCAAATGGTACAGGTGACCCTGTACTTCCTTGTGTTCAACTTCAATATCCGATAAAGCGGTTCGTGCTGCCGGATCCCAGTTAATAATATAGTTGCCGCGATAAATAAGGCCCTTTTCGTACAACCGGACGAATACTTCACGGACCGCTTTAGACAGCCCTTCATCCAGTGTAAACCGCTCACGGGAATAATCCAGAGAGAAACCCATCTTAGCCCACTGCTGGTGAATCGAATCCGCATAATGCTCCTTCCACTCCCACACCTTTTCCAGAAACTTTTCACGACCCAGATCGTATCGAGTAATGCCTTCCTCACGCAGTTTCTGCTCGACTCTGGTTTGTGTCGCTATTCCAGCATGGTCAGATCCAGGCAGCCAGAGTGTATCATAGCCTTGCATTCTCTTGGTACGAATCATAATATCCTGCAGTGTGCAATCCAGCGCATGCCCAATATGCAGCATACCTGTTACATTCGGTGGAGGAATAACGATCGTATACGTCTCGGCGTCCTTCCGCTGCCCTGCTTTAAAGTATTCGCCCTTCAGCCAGTACTCGTACCATTTCCTTTCCGCTTCCTTCGGATCGTAGGTCGTCGGCATTTCCGTTGTTTTTATTTCTTCCATCGCGGGTTCCTCCATTATCCATACTATTCATCCATTACTTGCAGGCTGGACTGGGCCAGGGTTTAACCTTCTACCCATCCACTACACTTTCATAGGCAACAAAAAAATCCCTTCGCCGCAAAGGACGAAAGGATCTGCTTCCGTGGTACCACCTTTATTCCGCATAAGAAAAAGGCTTGGGCTGACACATTACTGCCCACTATGCGGCACTTCAACAGATAACGGCTGATACCGGCAGCATCTATCCGCAAACCAAGCATTCAATGACCATACGAGATGGCTATATTGAATCTCAGACCTGCCTTTAATACTGCAACTCCAGGGCGACTTCGGCAAGTTACATCCTACGGAACCTCTCAGCGTAACAATTCCGCTCTCTGATGGGTTAGCTGCCTACTATTCCCTTTCCAAGTTATTGAAACATATGATTACATCTATGATAAACAACATTACCGATGGAGTCAATAACATATCCGCCTATAAACCAAGGTTTTATCCTTATTATAGCCAAAAATGCCCGTTTCAAACCCTTATTTAGGTTTGATCGGGCATTTTCGTTTATTTGGGAATATAGACGATTTGTCCTACGGTAACTTCATGCTCGGCTAATCGGTTAAACAGTGCAATTTCACGTGGGTTTAATTCATAGCGCTTCGCAATGATTTCCAAGGTTTCTTCCTTCTGTACAATACATAGCCGAACGCGGCGGAATTCCTGCTTCTCACTCGTTGAGCTTAGCAGCAGCTTTTTCCATTCCAATCGGTCACCCGGAGCGGGAGCACTCTGTGCAGCCTCCGATTCAGCTAATCTTTGCTCCTCTTTGACTGATGAAGAACTTTGCAGCAAAGAGGTCAAACCGAATGGCTTTACAGGTTGGGGGGCGTCGGTAATCTTCCCGGTGAAAGCAACTCTTGGCTCTATCTTGTTCTCTGCCGCATAGCTTGCGTAACTATCGGCCTGCTGATGTTGAAAGGCATCAAGAGCCTCATCGCTTTCGTCCTCCAACCATTCCTCCTCTTCCTCGTCTTCACCATCCGTCAAACCACTTAAGTCATCCGGCGGATCATTGTAAGCTGAAGAAGGTGAACGCTCTTGAACAGGCTGGGTATAATCAGCTTCAGTTAAAATCGGTACGGATGTGTCGGATCTGGCAGGTGTAGGCGCCTCATGAACAAAAAGCACCTCCTCCGAATTATGATTCCAGATCTCATCAGCACTTGGAGCTACAATGACTTCCTCAAGCCCATTCAAAGATAACACTCCTGTAATATTGAGGCTTCGGGCTGAAAGAATATCAACATCAAAGTTCTCAATTTCAACGGCGATATCCTCAACACGATGCACCCGGTTCAACGGCAATGTAATTTCTACCGGAATCAGGTGCTCCAACGTACGATTCACGGCATCCTGCTCATCTACATAGGTGCCGGATAGAAGCAGATTACCTCTTAGAAGAGCCTGATCCCCTTGAGGCACAACCTGAATATGGGGAACCAGCTCCACATCCTCCAATTGTTTAATGCCGGCAACTCCCTCAGACAAATGCACCCGCTCATAAATATCGAACCGCAATCCATTCTGCTGCTCAGCCAATATCTTGTCCTCCCTCCGAAAACTAAATCTTGCAAACCGTATCCATCGGTTAATCAGTTTCAGTTGTCTTTAGATTTATATGGTTTTCGGGGGATAAGCATGACTATATTTTTTGAAGTGCCGTATACAGCCTTAGAAAATCTTCCGGCCAGGGTGCTGTAACAATGATGTTCTCACCAGTCAGAGGATGTTCAAATGCTAAGCTTTCGCCATGCAGAGCCTGTCGATTGATTCCATTAGTGGGACCGCCATACAAGGAGTCACCCCATATTGGAAACCCGATGTGGCTGAGATGAACACGAATTTGATGCGTTCTTCCCGTTTCCAGACGAAGTCGGACAAGCATAGCGTGATTCAACTGCTCCACAACCTCATAGTGGGTCATCGCCCGCTCCCCTGTCACAGATACACGCCTTCGCGCTGAATGATGCCGATCTTTACCGATAGGCTCGTCTATAGTCCCAGACAAAAGTTCTGATTGTCCTTGTACAATCGCAGCGTAGCAGCGCTGTATGGATTTACTCCTCATGTCTTCATCCAGAATAAGCTGCGCCCATTCATGCTTGGCATACAGCACAGGGCCTGTCGTATCCTCATCCAGGCGATGGATGTGTCTGACCTTGCACTGCTGTCCGGTGCTCTCATAGTAAAAGGCAACAGCATCAGCCAAGGTCGTCTGTTCGCTGCCATTCCTTGATCCGTCTCCATGAACCTTCATACCTGCCGACTTGTGGACAACCATACAAAAATCGTCCTCATACAACACGTCTAAAGGAGCCCATACCGGCATATCCTGTAGGGGTTCATTCGGAAACAGCTTCAGACGAACACGAGAGCCTTTTATCGAGACACCACCGCTTTTGATAAGTTTTTTCAAAAAAAGCACGGGCATTCGGATATAATTCCCTAAATCGAGCTCTGTTTCAAGAGGTTCTGGCAATAACAGCTCCAGCCATTCCCCCTTCTTGCTCCAAGACATCTTCACGGCTTCCGCACCTTCTTCATATAAATAACACCGTAAGCCACAAGACCTCCGAAGACAAGGAAAAAACCAAACATCACAACCAGGGTTTCCAGTGTAATCCCGTACAGACTGTATTTATCCACGCAATTATCGCCTCAATTCACAAAACTTTATATTTCATTGTAGCAAATTCGCATGAGGACTTCTATTAAACAACCAAATAATATGATAGAATGAATAGTATTTATTGATTTTATTTTGAACTTGGGAGAGGACTACACATTGAGTAATGCACTACAATTTCTCCAATCCACCCGACAGCAACTTCGTGATTGGAGTTGGTTTAAGCGCTCACTATTGGGATTTACAATACTGACCTTTATGGTTTCCAGCTTTATGTTTTTGACACCGGTTGGGACGGAAATGCGCATCTGGATGGCTAATACCGTCATTATTACCCAGCATCGTGATTGGGCTTGGATATTTGTAGGAACAGAGCAGCGTGACAGTATGCTTCAAAAAATGCGACAGTTTATCGAAGAAAATGCCGAGGAAAAGCAGCAGTTTAACATGGTTACAGTTCAACCTACCTCTGCGGTCACTCGCAAGAATCGAACTATCGATGAATTAATTAAAGTAGAAGACGTCTCTGGAACGTTTTGGAAGGGCAAACGGATGTATGTGTATGATCCTAAATCGATTCGTCTCATGACCCCAGCGAAACCAGGTGAAGGTGAAAAAATCTCTTCCATGGTAAAACGCACTGGCGCTGTAGCCGGAGTCAATGCCGGAGGTTTTGACGATCCCGAGGGCTTAGGTAATGGCTTTGCTGCAATTGGGGCTGTGATCTCCGGTGGAGAAGTGATTTATACGGACCAGGATAGCAGTGTCGCACAGCATATTGTTGGCTTTACCAAGGAAGGTACACTCGTCGTCGGTAAATATAATATGTTTGAATTACAAGAAATGGGTATATCTGAAGCGGCTTCCTTTTATCCGCGTGTTATTGCAAATGGAAAACCGCTTCCCATCAATGACATTAGCCGTGCGCCGCGGACCGGAGTTGGTCAAAAAGCGGATGGAACCGTCATTTTTATCGTCGCTGACGGCCGCTCGACTCAAAGTGTTGGAGCGACGTTGAAAGAAATTCAGGAATTGTTCCTTGCGGATGATGTAGTCAACGCAGGCTTCCTGGATGGTGGTGCCTCTTCCGAGCTGGTTGTGAACGGCGAGTTGGTCACCAAGCCTTCCAGCCGTTACGGTGAACGCAGATTACCGTCCGCTTTTCTCGTCTACGATCATCCTGAGGATGCGGTAGCCAACAGGGTTTGGGATGGGTTATCTTCAATTAATGCCGGCGGTGCGTTCGATCACCCTGACTTTTTGAGAGAGCAAGCTGAGCTTAAAGCAAAAGCCAAAAATAATCCGGCACCTGTGACAACACCAACGCCAACCAAAACAACAGATACGGAGCAGACCAAGACTCCTGCTGCAAATACTGGAACCAATAAGCCATCCGGCACCAACGAGTCTACTAAGCCTAACACGCAATCGGATGCGACCAAGCCTCCACAAGGCACAGACAACAGCAAAACAACACCTCCTGCTACTAATCATGGTACCAAGGATACTGGAAAAGATACGACCACGCATCCTAATACTCAGCAAGGCGGTAACGGTAGTCCGGTAACAACAGATCCAGTTAAGCCAGGTGAGACCACTCCAACAGGAGCAGGAGCTTCTGGAGGCACGACGAATCCGACTACTAACAACCCATCATCTACGACGGGTGGATCTAACCAACAGGGGCAAGGAACGGGCAGCACATCTGTACCCAATACTACCCCACCTGCTGGAAGCGATGCTTCCAAGAATGCGCCTGCAACAAATGATGCTTCCAAGAATACACCTGCATCATCGAGTGATGCATCTACCAAGAACACGCCAGCAACTGGAGATGCAACAACTAAGCCTAACACACCTGTAACCACGCCCCCTGCTTCACCAGCAGCACCTTCTGGAGGATCTACTACCGGGGGTTCAACAGAAACTACTACAGTACCCGTTAAATGATAAAAAGGATCAACACTCGCATTCAACGAGGGTTGATCCTTTTTTCTTTAAGCGATTGCTATTCAACAACATCCTGGAAAGCTCCGTTTGGCTACAGCTGTTTCATAATAGCATGATGAGCCTCAATAGTCTGCTCAATATCTTCGTCAGAATGCGCAGTTGATACAAACATCCCTTCATACTGGGAAGGTGCCACACTCACCCCATTGTCGAGTAACGCGGCAAAATAACGATTGAATCGCTGCAGGTCCGAAGTCTTGGCTGTCTCATAATTAGTCACCTGATGATCCGTAAAGAAAGGGCATATCATCGAACCGACACGATTGATCGTGCAGGCAATGCCAAATTCTTTTGCATTGGAGATGAATCCTGCCTCTAATCGAGCCGCTTTGCGCTCCAGCTCTTCATAAACTCCAGGCTGGCCTAGCAAGCGAAGCGTAGTGTAGCCAGCAGCCATAGCTAACGGGTTACCGGATAAGGTTCCAGCCTGATAAATAGGACCGCTTGGCGCGATCATTTCCATAATATCGCGTCTGCCGCCATAAGCGCCTACCGGTAAGCCGCCACCAATGACTTTGCCGAGACAGGTAAGGTCCGGCTTGATTCCATAAAGTCCCTGAGCACTGCCCAAGTCGACCCGAAAGCCGGTCATGACTTCATCAAATATTAGCAGACTGCCATAATTTGTCGTAATATCCCGAAGACCCTGTAAAAATCCCGGTTGCGGTGGCACGACGCCCATATTCCCTGCAATCGGTTCTACGATGACAGCGGCGATTTCCTCTCCGTATTTTTCAAAGGCAACACGGATCGAATCGAGATCGTTGTAAGGCACTGTGATGGTATTGACTGCGACACTCTCCGGCACTCCTGGACTGTCAGGCAATCCCAGAGTAGCTACGCCTGATCCCGCTTTAATCAGCAGCGCATCTGCATGACCATGGTAACAGCCCTCAAATTTCAAAATCTTCGGACGGTTCGTATAACCTCTGGCTAATCGCAAAGCACTCATGGTTGCTTCTGTACCGGAGTTAACCATTCTTACCATGTCCATGGATGGAATTCTTTCAATGACCAGCTTGGCCATACGCGTTTCCAGCTCAGTCGGCGCGCCAAAGCTAGTCCCTAATTCAACTGCGCTTTTAATCGCCTCTACGACTTCCGGATGACTATGGCCAACAATTAGCGGACCCCATGAGCCGATATAGTCAATAAACTCATTTCCGTCAATATCGAATACTCTCGAACCCGCTCCCCGTTCCATAAACAATGGGGTTAAACCTACCGATTTAAATGCGCGAACCGGGCTATTAACACCTCCCGGAATAAACTGCTTGGCTTCTGCAAATGCCTTCGATGAACGTGAGTCGTCTCGTTGGGTTGGTTTCAATGCCATGCCCCTTTCTTTACGATAAAATGTCTTGAAAATCAAGAAAAATCGATATATAATTATTCGAACTGAATTTATACTCGGACTATTTTCCAGCAAAAGAAGCGGGGGGAAACAATGATCGACTTTTTGCGCAAGGTACCCTTATTTTCCAGTCTTAACAATTCCCAGTTAACGATCATTTCCAATATTTGTTCCAAAAAATCGTTCAAAGCCAATACTGTTTTATTTCATGAAAAAGAGCTTGGCTCTGCATTCTACATTGTTTTCAGCGGCTCGGTAAAAATTTATACAGCAGCTACTTCAGGTGAAGAAAAGATTCTCTCCCTGTTCAAAACAGGTGACAGCTTTGGAGAGCTCTCATTGATTGACGGCAAGCCGCGTTCGGCTTCTGCGCAAACACTGGAAGACAGCGTGATGATTGCCCTTTCGGCACCTAACTTTTTGGACATGTTAAAATCCAACTTCGACATTTCTCTCTGTATTATGCAGGAGCTGTGTAATCGCCTTCGCGACACGAACCAGCACGTTCATGATCTTACCTTCCTGGATGCCAGGTCAAGAGTCATCAAAAGCCTCATAAAGCTTGCCAACAAAAATGGTATTCGCTCAGGCAGTGTCGTAACAATCAAGATGATGCTTAACTACGATGAGGTTTCCCAAATGGCTGGTGTGCAGAAGCCTATCCTGATGCAGGTTATCCGTGATTTTCAGGAAAGACAAATATTGACCTTTCTCGGCAACGAGATGAAGCTGGATCTTGCCAAGTTACGAGGTTAGACTTTACGATCTTCAAGCAAAATACATTTCGCTTTTCATGATTTCAGTAAAAGCCCGATTCAAAATCGGGCTTTTTTGTTCAACCATTTACTTTCGAATAAACCGCATCACTCAACGTCTCCATATACAAGGGATCGGTATTAAGTGAAGCCGTACGCTCCACATGCATCTCCAGCTCCCGAGCTACCTGTTGTGCCTCAATATCAAGATCGTACAAGACCTCCAAGTGATCAGATACAAAGCCGACCGGGCACACAAGAACGTTGCGGATCTGTTCTTCCGTTACTACGGTTCGCAAAATATCAAGAATATCCGGTCCGAGCCAAGGAACTCCTGTACGCCCCGCGCTTTGCCAGCCAAACTGCCAATTCGTAATGCCTGTCTGTGCCGCAACAGCTCGCGCAGTTTCCAGTAGTTGCTCTGTATAGGGGTCACCTGTTCCAAGAATGCTTTCAGGTAAGCTGTGTGCTGTAAATACAACACGAATATCGGATGACTTATCTATACCATCAAAACGCTGTAGTGCATCATGTACACGTACAGAGAGTGCATGGATAAGCTGTGGATGCAGATGGTAGCTTTCGACAAATTGAATAGAAAGTCCAAGCTCATCAGCCTTGTCTCGTGCCCGTTTGATATAGCTGCCGACGCTCATATGAGAGTAATGCGGAGCGAGAACGATACCAACAGCCTGCTGAATGCCATCCTTGACCATCTGCTCTACACCATCTTCTACATACGGTTTTGCATGTTTCAAGCCTTGGTAGCAGACAAAAGAGTAGTCGGGATGATCAGCGTTCAAGCGTTCTTCCAATGACTTTACCTGCTTATTCGTATTTTCCCTGAGTGGAAAAAAACCACCGACTATGGCTTCATAGCGATCTGTTAAATCCTTGAGCTGTTCGGCTGTAGGCGGTCTTCCTCTGCGGATATGCGTATAATACGCCTCCACTTGATCCAAGCTCTCAGGCGTCCCGTATGACATGACCAGTACACCAATTCGCTGTTTTGACATTTATACACCACTTCCTTGTTTGGCTGCAGCCAAAGCGGATGTTGAATAAGAATGAACAAAATCCGTCAGTTCGTGTAATTTATCAATAGACGCCTCAGGAAATAAACCATGTCCGAGATTGAAAATATAACCCGGCTCTTGAATGCCCTGATCGATAATAAGCTTGGCTTGCTCTTTGATGACCGACATAGGCGCAGTAAGCACATAAGGGTCCAGATTACCTTGAACTGCGAATTTCGATCCCAAACGTCTGCGTCCTTCCGGTACAGATACACGCCAGTCCAGACCAATGACATCAGCCTCTACCTCTTGCAGCAAAGGAAGGAGTTCGCCCGAGCTTACGCCCGGAAAATAAATTTTGGGTTGATCCAGATGGTTAAGCTCGGCAAAAATACGCTTAATCGTAGGCAGTACATAATGTTGAAAATCTTTGGGAGATAGAGCACCCACCCAGCTGTCGAACAGCTGCACCGCTTTTGCACCAGCAGCGATATGAGCCTTCAGGTATGTAATGACCATGTCGCCCAGCTTATCCATCAATTGAAACCAGACCGCAGGCTCGCTGTACATAAGCTCTTTGGTCCGAATATAGCTTTTGGATGGCTTGCCTTCTATCAAATAGCTGGCGATTGTGAATGGCGCCCCTGCGAATGTAATCAAGGGAACTTTAAGTTCTGCAGCCAAAATCTCGATGGTTTTTATGACATGAGATAAGTCCTTTTCCACCTGGATCGGACGCAGCTTCTCCACATCAGCTGAAGAACGAATCGGATTATGGATGACAGGCCCAATATTTTTGACAATATCAAAATCAATACCAATCGAAGCGACTGGATTCATAATATCAGAATATAATATAGCCGCATCCACACCGAGCTTTTTCACTGGCATCAAGGTCACTTCGGCAGCCAGTTCAGGCTGTTGACAAATTTCGAGCAAACTGTACTTTTCCTTAATAACGCGGTAATCCGGATCGTAGCGTCCCGCCTGCCTCATATACCATACTGGCAGTGTATCTACCTCCTGCTTTTTACAAGCTTTGATAAACGTATCCTTGTAACTCATCCGCTTTTCCTCATTTCCGTATACTCCCAAGAACTTTCCTTAAGAAAAGTTGACCTCGTAAGCTTTAATTGATCTACTCATATTATGCCCTATTTAGCAGCATGTAACAACTGATTGCCCCTTCAGATTCCGACAAATGTATGACAAGGGCGCACTTCCTGCATAAAAAAGAAAGCCCTTCTCACACAACCGAGGCTGTATGGGAAAAGCTTCTGACTTCCCTATTGATTGTACGAAGTACCCGTGCCAGTACTTTATTCACGCAGCCAACGTGCAACATCCTTGGCGAAATAAGTAATGATCAGATCTGCTCCGGCACGCTTGAAGCCAATCATCGTCTCCATAATGATCGCACGCTCATCGATCCAGCCCTGCATGGCTGCAGCCTTGACCATCGAATACTCGGCACTTACGTTATAAGCGACAAGCGGCAGATCGAATTGATCACGCAGCTGACGAATGAGGTCCATATAAGCCAAGGCTGGCTTCACCATTAGAAAATCAGCACCCTCCAACACATCGGACTGTGCCTCACGAAGCGCCTCACGTCCATTAGCCGGATCCATCTGGTACGTCTTGCGATCACCAAACTGAGGAGCTGAATGAGCAGCCTCCCGGAAAGGTCCATAAAACGCTGAAGCAAATTTAACCGAGTAGGACATAATCGGAATTTGGTCATATCCTGCCTCGTCCAGGCCTTGACGAATCGCATATACAAAACCATCCATCATATTGGACGGAGCAATAATGTCTGCGCCTGCTTCCGCCTGTGAAACCGCAGTGCGTACCAGCAATTCAAGTGATTCATCGTTAAGCACATCAGCACGCTGCTTCTGCTCGTCGAAATGTACCACTCCACAGTGACCATGATCTGTAAATTGACATAGGCACGTATCAGCAATCACAACGAGCTGCGGATGAAGCTCTTTTATGCGGCGTGTTGCTTGCTGCACAATTCCATGTGCATCGTAAGCGGAGCTTCCGTGTGCGTCCTTGTGATCGGGAACCCCAAATACAAGGATTGATTGAATACCCAGGTCAACGATTTCCTGAAGCTCTTCCTCAAGCAAATCCAATGAATAATGATACACACCAGGCATAGATGAAATCTCGTCCTTGATTCCTGTTCCGTGCGTTATAAATATAGGATATATAAGATCATGAATCGTCACATTCGTTTCTCTGACCAAATTACGTAATGCAGCCGAGCCTCTCAATCTACGGTTACGAATAATTGGAAAAGCCATATCCTTCTACCTCCCGTGATGTATCTACAATCTCTAATTCTTATATAAACTGGCTACCAAGGATTCTACTGTTGCTTCTTCTGCTAGATAATCTATGGTCAGTCCGGCCTCAATGGCGGTTTGCGCAGTCATCGGCCCGATACAGGCGATTTGGCAATCTTTGATCAGCTCAAGAGGATGGTCCACACCTAATTCTTTTAAAGCATGGAACAAGTTAGTCACTGTCGAAGAACTGGTGAAAGTAATGATCTGCAACACCTTCTGCTCAAGCATTTCGATAATCTCCGCACCACCACTTGTTTCAAGCACAGTTTCGTATACATCTACCTCAGTGATCTGCAAGCCTAATTCCCTTAACCTCGCTGGAATGTATTCTTTGGCAATATCAGCAGTTGGCAGCAGAACCTGTTGTCCTGGCTTCAATTGTTCCGCAACCGATGCCAGCAGCTCATCTCCGTGAAACTTCGAGGGTAATAATTCAACAAGCAATCCTCTACTTCTCAACGCCTCTGATGTCTTGGGACCCACGGCAGCAATCTTTGCTTTATACATCCTACGAATATCTATTTGTTGTTCACGGATAGCTTCAAAGAAATGATCCACACCGTTAACACTTGTGAATATAACCCAATCAAAATCCTCCAGCCGCTGCAAAGCGTCTCCAAGCGCAGTGCGTGCAGCAGCTTGAGAAGTAGCTTGAATTCGGATTACCGGAAATTCGACAGCTTCTCCACCCAAATCCTCGATCAGATTGGATAATTCACTTGCCTGACTTCTTGCACGAGTAACCAAAATACGTTTACCGAATAAAGGTTTCTTTTCAAACCAGGCCAGCTTGTCGCGCAGCTTTACCACTTCGCCAACAATGATAACCGCAGGAGATTTGAAATTAGCAACCCGCACTTTTTCGACAATATCGGTCAAGGTTCCTGTAATGGTCTCTTGATCCATCCACGTTCCCCAACGAATTAAAGCGACTGGAGTCGAGGTCGTTTTACCGCCTTCTATAAGCTTGTTGCATATAAATTCGAGGTTAGCTACACCCATCAGGAAGATCAATGTGCCTGAAGCTTGCGACAGATTTTCCCAGTTCACACCATTGTAGGTTTTATTCTTGTATTCATGTCCGGTTACTATGGAAAAGGATGAAGTAAAGTCACGATGCGTCACTGGAATACCTGCATAAGCAGGAACAGCGATCGCAGAAGTGATGCCAGGTATGATTTCAAATGCTACCTCATTCTCTGCAAGCAGCTCCGCCTCCTCGCCAACCCGGCCAAATACACTCGGATCGCCTCCCTTTAAGCGCGTAACTATCTTGCCTTGCAAAGCCAGATCAACCAGTAACTGATTAATTTCCGATTGCTTCAACATATGCTTGTCCGGCAGCTTGCCAACGAATATTTTCTCAGCACCCGGCTTCATATGCCTCAGCAGTCTTGGACTTGCCAAACGGTCGTATACAACGACATCGGCACGCTTTATTGCCTCTAATCCACGTACTGTGATGAGCTTGGGATCGCCAGGTCCTGCCCCTACGAGATATACGACTCCTTTAGACATTTCTTGTCAACCCCTTATTTTATCCAAAATCTCGGAAGCCCCACGCTCTATCAAAGCATTTGCCAGATTAACACCTAACAGCT
>NZ_JAOQIO010000088.1:0-59480 GCF_025567575.1 Paenibacillus baimaensis
TAGGACGTTGCCAAGCACAGTAAAATAGCCTTTTTGGATACTTATCCGAAAAGGCTATTTTTTATTGGCATAACGACCTTGCCGTTTGTATACATACAGAGCAGTCTGCATAGAAGGGCAAGGCCGTAAGGATAGGTATGTAACGTTGTTTGATGAATCTAAACGTAACCTAAGTGCAAACCAATATCCAAATTGCAATTTTTTATTGCGAGTAACATGAAGTATCTTTGTCATTGAGTTTTATAAATCCTCTGGAGGAATGCTTTCTCAGACGGAACAATATGATCAATCGCGGCAAAAAAATCCATAGATGAACGAAAAGCAGGCTTATCATATCTAATGGTGCCCATGGATAAAAACATCCAATAATCATGATTGTAACCCAAAATACTTGCATTTGAAGTCCTCTGAATCTCTTTAAACCTATATGATTGGTTGGCGCTAAACCGAGCCACGGCAAACGAAATCGGAATTGCCAATGCGTAAGTGGTCGTTTTTCCTTTAAAGTGATATGCAAGTAGATGAGTAGGGCGTGGAGTAGTGGAAGGAATGCTATTCCCAATAACATTGCATAGGGACGCAGATGGATTAACTCCCGGGCGAGCATGCTTACAAGGATGCCCCAATAGATGAGATTGAGAATAGTGCTGTAATGAATTCTTTTGAGAAGTCGATAGTGGTATACGGTGGATTCTTTAGAAAGCTCTTGTTTATTCACGATAGCTTCACGCGTCCATTTCATAGAATTCGATTTCGTCTTTGAGTAGGGCATAGCTACAATAGTAGTGAAGATATGTATGCATATTGCATTTATATATATCGGCTGCAATGAATCAAATGTTAAGCTTTGGAACCTTGTATAAGCTATATTCATAATCATATAGTATCCCGAGTTTAAGTTAAGAGAATACGGACATACTGATAGAAAAGAAGAATAGAGGTGAGTCTAATGGGAAAGGTTATCAAGGAACTAGAGGAAGCCCAAGGCTGCATCATCTGTGGACAGACAAAGGAACACGGTATCATGATTATATCCGAATTTATTTGCGAAGATTGCGAACATGAGATGGTACAAACGGACGTCATGGATGCCAAATACCCTTTTTTTATCCGCCAAATGAAGCGAATTTTTTACAAAAAAAATGCATAAGCTCTTGTCCATGTATACAAAGCTCTCTTTCGACGTTAAAACGTTGGAGAGAGTCTTTTTGTTTGTTACAATAGAACTATACTTTCACATGCCGACTGGAGAAACAACTTATGACAATAGATAAGCACAAAGCCCCGTTATTCGAGAAATTAATGGGACATGCCGAACAGTCCTATGTAAGCTTACACGTACCAGGGCATAAATCAGGGCAGGGCTTGGATCAGGCTGCTAGACCTTACTATGAATCTATAATGCGTCTGGATTTAACGGAAATATCAGGTCTGGATGATTTGCATCATCCCGAGGAAGCGATTTTGGAAGCACAGCGATTGGCAGCAGATTGTTTTGGTGCGGAGGAAAGCTTTTTCCTCGTAAACGGAAGTACAGTGGGCAATCTGGCTATGATATTAAGTGTATGTCGCAGGGGGGACCTACTACTAATTCAAAGGGATGCCCATAAGTCGGTCATTCACGGCCTCATGCTCGCTGGTGCACGCGCAGTGTTTGTAAGCCCTGAAGTAGACCTGGTTACAGGAATGACGCGTGGGCTGCGTCTGGAAGCCATACAGGAGGCTCTTGAGAAGTATCCCGAAGCAAAAGGACTGCTGGTGACACGTCCCAGCTATTACGGTATGGCGCTGCCGCTGCAAGCTATCGCCCATCTGCTTCACGAGCACGGAAGACTGCTGCTTGTCGATGAAGCACATGGGGCGCACTTCGGCTTTCATCCCGCTCTGCCTCCATCTGCGCTCGCCTGCGGGGCTGACGCGGTAGTCCAGTCAACGCACAAGCTGTTAACAGCCATGACCATGGGATCGATGCTTCATGTACAAGGCGAGCTCATAGATCGAAATGAATTAAAACGCTATTTGACTATGCTGCAAAGCTCCAGTCCGTCCTATCCGTTAATGGCTAGCCTGGATCTCAGCCGTCGACAGATGCATACAGAAGGCAGAGCATTGTTAGACAAAGCACTTACCGTTGTTGATAAATTTAACAAGGGTTTGGAATTACTTAGTGACTTTACGATACTTGAGCCTATTACGGATAATGAGATCATTTGCAAGGACCCCTTTAAGGTGACGATCAAAGATTCAAACCATCGACTAAGCGGCTTTGATCTGAAGGATAAATTGGAGGCACAGGGCTGCTTTGTAGAGCTGGCTGATCCACAAGCTGTGCTACTCGTATTTAGTCTGGCATCGACAGAGCAGGATGTGCTCAAAGTGCTGAAGGCGCTGAAGGCGATAAGCTTGGCAAATAACGAAAAAACAGTGGGAGACAACAGCATAGAAACATTACGCAGCTTTTCCTCTACAGTGATGCCTGGTTTATCCAAGCCTGTTTCTTTTGACGAATCCAACGTTCGCCAGAAAGGTGCGATTCAGGTTGCGCTGGAGGATGTGGAAGGGATGCATTCAGCCGAAATGGTAGTCCCTTATCCTCCCGGTATCCCGGTACTATGCCCAGGAGAGCTGATTTCTGCTGAAGTATTGCGTTATTTAATGCAACTGGTCGCTATGGGAGCAAGAATTCATGGGTTAATTGAGGGCGAGCAGCCCATGCTTTCGGTGTTAAGTAGTGCCAAATCTTAAGTGGTGCGATATTTTATTAAAATTGTGAGGTAATCATAAGGCAAACGATATATAATAGAAGAAACAGCTTTAAACATGTGTTCGTAAGTCGCTTTTCAGCACTGTGAAGTACAAGTTTTCGTAGAAAACTCGCTTCGGAGGCGGTGAAAAGGAGGATCGCAACAAGCTGTGATTACTAAGTATTGGAGTAAACACGATGTATAAAGGATTTTTCATTACAACTGAGGGTTGCGAGGGCGCAGGGAAGACTTCGATCATCCATTTGCTCACTAACCATCTATCTGCTTTAGGTTATGAAGTCATGACGTCTCGTGAGCCGGGAGGCATTCAAATTGCCGAACAAATCAGGGAGGTCCTTCTAGATACACAGAATACAAGGATGGACGGACGCACCGAGGCATTATTATACGCGGCAGCCAGAAGGCAGCATTTGGTCGAAAAAATTGTACCGGCACTGCAGGCAGGTAAAGTTGTCATCTGTGATCGGTTTATTGACAGCAGCTTAGCTTATCAGGGTCATGCCAGAGGTTTGGGTATTGATGAGGTACTGGGTATTAATCGATTTGCGATTGATCAGATTCTTCCCGATCTCACGATTTATCTAGACGTATATCCGGAAGTTGGACTTAAGCGGATTCATGCCAATGAGGAAAGGGAAATCAACAGACTTGATTTGGAGGAGCTGGCTTTCCATCAAAAAGTGCGTGAGGGTTACTTGATCCTGACGGAACGTTTTCCGGAAAGAATCGTGACGATAGATGCTAATGTGGAAATCGAGGCCGTCTTTAGGCAAGTGAAAGCGGCAATTACCCATTTTCTCCAAAAATAGTTCGTTTATCGCTCGTTTTCGATCGTTTTTAGCGTACAGCAGTACTTGTCATTGCAGGAATTGTACACATGGATGTCAAATTATTATAGAGTGGGAGAACATATTTCACGAGGAGGTTGATGCTAATGAAACTAGTTATTGCCGTTGTCCAGGATAAAGACAGCAATCGTCTTTCTAATGCGTTAATCAAGGAAGGGTTTCGTGCAACCAAATTGGCCAGTACGGGTGGATTTTTGCGAGCAGGGAATACAACCTTTATGATCGGTATTGAAGACGAGCGCATTAGCGATGTGATGCAGGTGATTAAAGCCAATTGCAAGATTCGTGAGCAGATGGTTACTCCTGTGTCCCCTATGGGTGGAACGACCGATTCCTATATACCTTTCCCTGTAGAAGTACAGGTAGGCGGAGCTGCTGTATTCGTGCTTCCGGTTGAAAGATTCGAGCACTATTAAAGAAGGAAGGGTGGACGCGGAGTGAAAATTAATCCGGGCTGGCGACCTTTCGGTAAAGAAATTCAACGCATGGAAAATACAGCTTCCCAGCAGCTGCAGCAGAAGTCTTTCTCAGATATGATGCAGCAGCAAAATGAAGGAGCGAATCAGGAACAGCTTCAACGTATTTTGCAGGAGATACACATGCAGGGTGATCGTCTAAGCAAATCCATGACGGTACGTGAGCTGCGCCAGTATAAATTGCTTGTTATGAGGTTTTTGGAGGAAACGGTGCGTCGGGGTGTCCAACTGCGTGATACACGGGGTTGGGACCGACGGGGCCGCTCCAAACGCTATAAACTGCTGGAAGAGGTTGATCAAGAGCTGTTGACGCTTGCTGATGATATGCTGGAGAGCGAGCAGGGGCGGATCGACATCTTACACAAAATTGGCGAAATCCGGGGGATGCTGATTAACCTTGTCTTCTAAATGACAAGAAATGGCCCCACATTTAAATATTATAGAGTAGGAAAGGATTTTACAGACCGAGATGTCTATTGAGTCCATAGCTGGGCAGGAACGCGTCAAGCGCATATTGCAAAATAGTTTGCGGACGGATAAAGTGTCCCATGCCTATATTTTTACAGGTCAGCACGGAACAGGGCGGAGGCAGATGGCACTTGCTTTTGCTCAGGCCCTGTATTGCAAGGTGCTTCCCGATGATGCCTGTGGAGAATGTCTGGACTGCCGCAAGGTGGAGCATGGTAATCACCCAGACCTCCATTGGGTCAAACCTGACGGAGCATCGATCAAGATCGAGCAGATTCGTGAGCTGCAAAAGCAGTTTGCGTATCGTGCAGGGGTTTCCGGCTTAAAGATGTACGTGCTGGAGAATGCCGATACGATGACCGTGCAGGCGGCGAACAGCTTGCTGAAATTTTTGGAAGAACCGACTTCTCGGGTAGTCGCGATCTTGATTACGGATAACGGGCAAGCGTTGCTGCCTACCATTCGTTCAAGAGCACAGTGGGTGCCGTTTGCTCCACTCAGCCGGGTGTTGATGATAGAAACGCTGCAAGCGGAGGGACATCCGTCCTTTTTGATCCAACCGGCCGTTCGTTTGGCGGCAGGAACTGAGGCGGCACGAGAGCTGATTCAAGGAAATGGGTTTGCAGAAATTAGAAACCTAGTGATACAATTAGCGAGGGAGAGCTTGACCCGACTACCGACATCGATGCTGACCGCACAACAGAAGCTGGCCAAATCGGAGTTAACCGATCAGCTTCCATTATTTATGGATATGCTCATTTTGTGGCTGAAGGATATGGTTCGATTAAGTCTGGGTGATCACAATGAGCTGGTTTTTACAGATCAAACCGAATGGATGGGCGGACAAGCCTTGAGTTACGATATGAAGCACTGGGTCCGCTGCATGGAGCAGGCGATCGAGCTGCAAAAAAGGCTTCGTTTCCATGCAAACCCGCAGCTGGTGCTTGAAAAAATGCTAATGCACTTGAAGGGGGTGTAACATGTACTCGGTTGTAGGTGTACGCTTTAAAAAAGCTGGGAAAATTTATTATTTTGATCCCATCGATCTTCCGGTCGATAAAGATAGTGCTGTGATTGTTGAAACGGCTCGTGGCATTGAATATGGAAAAGTCGTCATTGGTAAGCGCACGGTTAAAGAATCGGATGTGGTTTTACCGCTAAAAAAAGTAATACGGATAGCGGATTATACGGATGCGCAGCTGGTGGAAGACAATAAATCGGCAGCCAAAAATGCATTCGTGCTCTGTCAGGAAAAAATCAAGGATCATCAGTTGAAAATGAAACTGGTTGATGTTGAATATACATTTGATCGTAACAAGATCATCTTTTACTTTACAGCTGAAGGTAGAGTGGATTTCCGGGAGCTGGTAAAGGATTTGGCTGGTGTGTTCCGTACACGAATTGAACTCAGGCAGATTGGTGTTCGTGATGAGGCCAAAATGCTGGGGGGAATTGGTCCATGCGGACGAATCCTATGCTGTTCTTCCTTTCTGGGTGATTTTGAGCCGGTCTCGATTAAAATGGCGAAAGATCAAAACTTATCATTGAATCCAACGAAAATATCCGGGCTTTGCGGCCGGTTAATGTGCTGCTTGAAATATGAGCACGATAATTATGAGAGTGCCAAGGAAGATGTGCCGCGTGTGGGTAGTAATGTAATTACATCATTGGGCAGCGGACGCGTAGTTTCGCTGAACATGAACGAACGTACTGCAAAAATTCAAGTCTATGATTTGGGTAAAGTAATGGAGCTTTCTTTTGACGATGCGGTTGAGCAGCATTAATGGTAGTTCAAGTTCAAGCTTCCTTGAGGTGAACGCGTGGATAAAAGAAACGTATTTGTGCAAATAGAGCAGATAGAAGAACAAATGGGAACGATATACGGCGAGCTTGGTCAGATGAAGCGGCAAATAGTCGAGCTTCTTGAAGAAAATAAACGTCTGAGTATAGAAAATCAGCAGCTGCGCAAGCTGATGAAGATGGACACCTTACCGTCTGAGGTCATTGTGCCACAAGCGCCTATTACACCGGCACAGGCCAAAGAGCTTACAGGGGAAGGTTATGACAACCTGTCTCGACTGTACCAAGAAGGATTCCATATATGTAATGTGTATTATGGGCATTTGCGGACAGAAGGAGATTGCTTGTTCTGCTTATCTTTTCTTAATAAATAATCAGCATCGAAACGCGCATGCGATGAAGTGATAAACTGCAAATAAAACCGCCGTAGGGGAGCAAGCTTCTCTACGGTTTTTTTAGAAAGAGGAACGATATGGGAAAAGTATCTTTACATGCCAGTGAGCGGGTTGATGATCTGCTTACAAATGATTTGAAAATTATCCAGAGTGATGAGGTGTTCAGCTTTTCTCTGGATGCTGTATTACTGGGTCGCTTTTGCTATACGCCACCAAAGGGACGAATGATCGATTTATGTACAGGTAATGGTGTGATCCCCTTACTGCTAAGTACGCGAACCAAAGCCTCGATCGTAGCCATCGAAATACAAGAAAGACTCGCAGATATGGCCAAACGTAATGTGGAACTGAACGAACTGGAGCAGCAAATTCGTATTATTCATGGTGATTTGAAGGATGCCTGCACCGAACTGGGCCATGGGGCATTTGACGTGGTTACAGTCAATCCGCCATACTTGCCGATTCAGGACGGAGAGCAAAACAGAAATGAGCATTTTGCTGCTGCCCGGCATGAGGTGTTTTGTACGTTGGAGGATGTTGTCAGGGTCAGCAGTAAATTAGTGCGTGCCGGAGGGCGTGTCGCGATGGTTCATCGACCAAGCCGGTTGGTAGAGATTTTTGGTATGATGCGGGCCTATAAGTTGGAGCCTAAGCGAATTCGCTTCGTTCATCCACGTGCGGGGGAAGAAGCCAACATGGTGTTGATTGAAGCGCATAAGGACGGCAAACCGGAGCTAAGGACGCTGCCGCCGCTGCTGGTGTATAAAAATAAGACGGAATATTGCGATGAGCTCATGGAGCTTTATTATGGCAAACGTGATGAACTAATCCAACAACCTGAGAACTGAAGAGGAAATCATAATGAATATTCAAAAAAGCTATGGACAAGAGAATGGATTAGGCAAGCTGTACCTGGTAGGAACCCCGATCGGTAATTTGGAGGATATGACCTTCCGAGCCATTCGAATATTGGGAGAGGTACAGTGGGTCGCTGCTGAGGATACACGACAAACGAGAAAGCTGATGACGCATTTCAACATCCCTGCAAGGCTCGTCAGCTATCATGAGCATAATAAGCACGCCAGTGGGCCAGAATTGATTCGCTTGCTGGAAACGGGGGATTCTATCGCTCTGGTCAGTGATGCCGGATTGCCGGCGATCTGTGATCCAGGATCGGAATTGGTGAAGCAAGCGATTGAAGCGGGTATTGATGTAATTCCGATACCGGGTGCCAATGCGGCTTTATCGGCTTTGATTGTTTCTGGATTGTCGACAGAGCGATTCACGTTCCTGGGATTCCTGCCCCGTGACAAAAAATCCTTGCTTCAAGAACTTGAGCTGCTGCAGCCTAAAAAGGAAACCCTTATCTTTTATGAATCCCCGCACCGGATTGTTAAGACGCTTGAGGCTATGCTAACGGTCTGGAATCCCGAACGTCAGGTCTGCTTGATGCGTGAAGTGACCAAGAAGTATGAGGAGGCTGCAAGAGGGACGATACGTGAATGCTGTGATTTCCTGAGCGAATATGAGCCCAAAGGTGAATATTGTATCATTGTTGAAGGCAGCACGGCCTCAGAGATGGCGTTGACTGTCGAATGGTGGGAATCGTACACCATCAAGGCACATGTCGAGCATTATGAATTGCAAGGCTCCGACCGTAAGGAAGCCATGAAACGTGCCGCCTCCGACCGTCAGATGCCCAAGCGAGAGTTGTATAACTTCCTACATAAAGAAGAATGAATCGAATGGCTTAAAACCACTGATAGTCGGCCTTCTACGGAATGGTCTCCTTTCCCAAAAAAAATCCCTGAGTCATAGTTGTCTATGATTCAGGGACAAGAGGAGATATGAAAAAGGTTAGAATTACCTAAGTAAGAATTGCTATCCTTATTATAAACTATTTTTCTTATTTTGTCACAGGTATTGGCATATCAGACAAACATTCGTGACAAATAATTTTACCTTTATAATAAGAAACATTTTCAGCGTTACCGCAAAAGATACAAGCAGGTTCATATTTTTTGAGCATGATGCGCTCGCCATCTACATAAATTTCCAAAGCATCTTTTTCGCCGATACCCAAAGTTCTGCGAAGCTCGATAGGAATAACAACCCGACCCAATTCATCGACCTTTCTAACAATACCAGTTGATTTTAACATGTTATAAGTCCCCTCTCAGAAAAAAATAATCGTCATTATTCGACATAATTCTTATTTTCTATGATACCAACCATTCCCATAATAGTCAACCTCAACTTGTCGATTTTTGACAATCATGATGTCGAATTTGTTCAAATTTGATTAAAAATTCATTCAAAATAGCTAAATTTTTCTTGAATTGATTTAATAAAGGCTTTACGAGGGGGATTTAGTCAGTTAAATATATGATAAAATTGGAAATATGAATATGATATTATTCGACAAATATACGGGTTTTTGTTTGTTTATGTCGAAAAATCGAAGAAAGTGCAGGTGAAGGATCATGACTCGTTCTCTTCAAGAAGAAAAAGTATTTAAGGACCCTGTTCACAAATATATTTATGTTCAGGATCAGACGATTTGGGATTTGATTAATACCAAGGAATTTCAAAGGCTGCGCCGGATCAGGCAGCTTGGTACCTGCTTTGTAACTTTTCATGGGGCGGAGCACAGCCGGTTCTCACATTCGCTTGGCGTATATGAGGTGACTCGAAAAATCATCTCGCAATTTGAACGCAACCAGTATGAGGATTGGCCTAGGGAAGAAAGACTGCTCTCCTTATGCGCTGCTCTGCTTCACGATGTCGGGCATGGTCCCTTTTCCCATTCCATCGAAAAGACATTTGGCACCCACCATGAGGATTGGTCCTGCAGGATCGTGCTTGGCGAAACCGAGATCAATCGTGTCCTTAAACAGGTATCACCCACCTTTCCAGAGCAAGTTGCTGGTGTTATTTGCAAAACCTACCACAAGGAAATTGTCGTCAGCCTCGTTTCCAGCCAGCTCGATGCTGATCGTATGGATTATTTGCTTCGTGATGCTTATTTTACAGGGGTCAATTATGGCACCTTCGATCTGGAACGTATATTAAGAATTATTCGCCCCTTTCAAGGCCATATTGTTGTCAAGGAGAGCGGGATGCATGCCGTCGAAGATTATTTGATGTCGCGCTACCAAATGTATTGGCAAGTCTACTTTCACCCGGTTACGCGAAGCGCTGAAATTATTTTGCAAAAGGTGTTCGGACGTGCCAAGCATCTGTATGAGGAAAATTACGAGTTCTCCTTTATGCTTCCGCCCCTATTAAGCTTATTCCGCAAAACGTTAACTGTGCAGGAATACCATATGCTGGACGAGGCGTTCATGCAGACTGTGTTGGCACAATGGTCAACCGAGCAGGATCCGATTTTGTCGGATTTATGCTCACGGTTTCTAAATCGCCGATTGTTTAAGTATGTGAAGCTTGAGCAATTGGATATCAAGCAATTGGAAAAATTACGTGTTGTGATGCAGGATGCAGGCATTGATCCGACATTTTACATGGAAATTGATTTTCCCTCGGATCTTTCGTATGATGTGTACCGTCCGGGTGAGCACGATGAAAACTTGCCGATATTGCTGCTTGATCAGCATGATCAATTAACTGAAATTTCGCAGAAGTCAGAAATTATCCGCTCAATCAGCGGCATTCATAAAGGGCAATACCATTTATATTTCCCTGAGGAGCTGCTGCAGGTTGATCGTAGCACCATCCCGACCGAGCTCAGAAACCTGCTGGATGCGGAAGACTAACTATAGAAGGAGACATAACCATTATGCTAACCGACACACATGTACATTTAAATGCGCCCCAGTTCGATGAAGATCGACACGAGGTCATACAGCGCGCGTTAGAGAACGGAATCAGTCGAATGATCAATGTCGGATTTAATAGAGAAACGATTCCAAGCTCGATCGCTTTGGCTGAGCAATATGATTGTATTTATTCGACTGTGGGCTGGCATCCGCAAGATGCCAAAGATATGACGCCTGAAGATCTGGAATGGATCGAGCAGCTCTGCAGCCATCCCAAAGTTGTCGCTATTGGAGAAATCGGACTTGACTATTATTGGGATACATCTCCCAAGGATGTTCAAGACAAGGTGTTCCGTCAACAAATTCGGCTCGCCCGCAAGCTGGGTATGCCCATAGCCATTCATAACCGTGATGCTCACCATGATATTATTCAGGTACTGCGTGAGGAGAAGGCAGCCGAGGTCGGCGGCGTGATGCATTGCTTCTCTGGCAGCTGGGAAACGGCGAAGCAATGTCTGGATATGAATTTTTATATTTCCTTTGGAGGACCTGTGACCTTTAAGAATGCCAAGCAGCCAAAAGAAGTGCTGGACAAGGTACCTCTGGATCGATTGTTGATCGAAACGGATGCCCCTTATTTAACGCCTCACCCTTACCGTGGCAAGCGGAATGAGACTGCTTATGTGAAATTAGTCGCAGAAACTGCTGCTCAAATTAAAGGCCTTACACTTGAGCAAATTGCTCAAATTACTACCCAAAATGCCATTACATTATTCGATCTAAAATGAATCATTTTTGGGTGTAGAGAAGCTTTGTTTTTCTCGCTCTAGGGGATATTGCAAGTAAATATACACAGGCATAATGAAAATGAGAGATAAATAGGGTTTTTATCGGTAAAAACCTGAATTATGACCTAATTCAATTGAAATTCACCGTTTTTTGCCCTGTTTGTATACTTTACAAGTTCACACCGGAGAGCGTAAACTCAATATTAACTTAATACGATTACCAATTTTCCATTTTCGCTGAGTTTCCTAATGGGAAACGGGGGAACCAAAAAGTGATTTGCTCATTGCAATCAATGGGGCAAAAGTCACGATTTCTGGGGTGAATCTTTCGGATAGAATCACGTGTTTACGTGTATACGATTCAATCCAAAGTAGGGCGACTCTCAAGTCCGAATCCGTCAGCTAACCTCGTAAGCGTTAAGAGAGAGGTAACGATTGTCGTGTACTTTATTTCATCATGCCGGTGAAATAATATAAGAGTCACGGGAAGAGTCCTCTTCTCCGCTGACTTTTTTTGTGTTCTCCCGTCATTATAGCAGGGGTTCCGGAACAGGCCGACATCTTACACTGGGGAGGTGTTGAACGCACTCAGAAAGAACGATATGGAACGTAGATTGCAGCCCTTTAGTTTCTAGACAAACGCGCCTCGATCTTGAATGGAGAAGCCGAAGCCGTTTATCCTCGTTTAACGAAAGATTGCAAAACCTAAACCATAGTCGCGTCAGATGAATCATGTGATACACTCGACGGCGGGGCTTTAAGGAGGACCGAATAAGTGGGAGCTATTGAGTATGAGCAACCCCATGTAAGACGATCATCCAGCATGTCCTTCGCATTGCGATGGAAGCATGAAAACTTGCGTTTGATTTCGATCGTTTCACTGATTTCAATCGCTATCGCTTTCATGTTTTTAATGATGTTATACGGCACGGCTACCAAGCGGGTATCTGTGGTTGTCAATGGACAAGAATCAGTTGTGTATACGAAGCAATGGATTCTGCAACGTTTACTGGATGAACAGGGGATTTCTATTGGAGAGCATGATCGTCTCTCCGCATCGCTGGATGCAAAGGTGAATACGGGCGACCGGATTGCCATTGACCATGCGAAACCGTTACAGCTTACAGCTGACGGAGAAGTAAAAACCTTCTACACAGTGGCCAAAACTGTAGGAAGCGCTTTGCAGGAATTTCAAGTCTCGATCGGAGAGCTTGATAAGGTGAGTCCTGCGCTTGACACTGAATTATCTGAAACCGGTGTAGTTCAAATTGTTCGCGTTAAGAAAGAAAAAGAAGAGTTCTCGGAAAAGATAGCCTTTGATGTTGAGAAGCAAAGCGATGCGCAGCTCCCTAAAGGCAAGGAACAGATTGTACAAGAGGGTCAAGAGGGCGTAATTGTAAAAACAAAAGAGAAGTTGTTTGAGGATGGAAAGCTGGTATCAGAAGCAGTAGTGGATGAAAAGGTTCAATCCGAGCGTGTTAACAAAATTGTGGCAATAGGTACAAAAAATCCGGTTACGGTTTTATCTGCTTCTTCACCGAGCATTCAGGAATTATCCAAGAGTGGTTTGAAATTTAACGTAAAACAGGTTATAAATAATGTGACCCTGACTGCTTATTCAGCTGGTGTATCATCGACTGGCAAGAGCAGCGAGCACCCGCAATATGGGCTCACTGCGACAGGTACGAGAGTAATGGAAGGTCGAACGATTGCGGTGGATCCCACAGTGATTCCACTTGGCTGGTGGATATATATAGACGGGCTTGGATTCCGCAGAGCAGAGGATATTGGTAGTGCAGTCAAGGGGAACAAAATCGATGTTTATTTTGATAGCAACGATTATGCGAACCGCTTTGGCATGAAGCGAGGAAATACTATCTATGTAATCGGACCAAACAAGCCAACGTCAGACTAACAGTCGGCAATTGGGGCAGACTCATCATATATAGCATTACAGGAAGAGAAGAGGAATCCCTCTTCTTTTTTCTGCTTTGAAAGGTAAGGTGCAGGTGTGATTAAAGAAATGATTGTGGTAGAGGGGAAAGACGATACAACGGCAATCAAACGCGCTGTTGATGCCGAAACGATCGAGACCGGAGGTTCTGCGATTAACAAGGATACTATCCGGCGGATCAAGCTGGCACAGCAGCGGCGGGGAGTCATTGTGTTTACCGATCCTGACCACGCGGGGGAACGAATTCGCAAGATCATTACAGCTCAGGTTCCGGGATGCAAGCACGCCTTTATTACGCGAGAGGATGCGACCAGCAAAGGGGACATAGGAGTCGAGAATGCGTCGGTCGATACGATACGGAAAGCGCTAGAGAACGTGCGTACCGATTATGAAGCGGCGGAGTCGGATATTACACTGGAGGACCTGATAGCAGCGGGACTCATCGTTCATCCCCAAGCAGCGGCGAGACGCATGGAGATGGGCAAGCGGCTTGGCATAGGCTACTGCAATGGCAAACAGTTCTACAACCGCTGTCGGATGTTTCGAATCACACGTGAAGAATTTGCAGCTGCCTGGCAGCAACTTGAACAAGAAGAGGGCTGAAGGATGGATACGAACCAACGGACAGAGCAAGAGGATATTGCCTCACCAAAAAGAACAAATGATTTACTGAAAAAACATAGCCTTGTATTAAAAAAGAGCTTGGGTCAGAATTTTTTGGTGGACCCTAACATTCTACATAAGATCGTAAGTTCGGCAGATCTGGATGTAAATAAAGGTGTATTGGAGATCGGTCCTGGTGTCGGAGCTTTGACTCAACAGCTTGCCAAGAAAGCGGGTAAGGTTGTCGCTATCGAGATTGATCAAAGACTGCTCCCATTGCTCACGGAAACCTTGGCGGGGTACGCTCATGCGAGCGTTATTCATGGCGATATATTGAAGGTCGACCTGCAGGCCTTATTTCAAGAACAGTTTAAGGACTTTGCACAAGTAAGTGTTGTGGCCAATCTTCCTTATTACATCACAACGCCGATTATCATGAAGCTGCTGGAAGAGAAGCTGCCTCTCGAGTATATCGTCGTCATGATTCAAAAGGAGGTAGCCAGTCGGATGTCAGCCAAACCGGGTGGCAAGGAATATGGAAGCCTGAGTATAGCTGTTCAGTACTACTGCGAGCCTGAGGTCGTCACGATTGTACCCAAAACCGTGTTTATCCCTCAACCGAACGTAGATTCAGCTGTTATCAGACTGAAAGTGCGTCAGAAGCCGGCTGTCGAGGTCGAGGATGAGGTTTTCTTTTTTGAGGTGGTCCAGGCATCGTTCGTTCAACGCAGGAAAACCATCTATAACAATCTGGCAGTCCGCTATTTCACAAAAGAAACCAAGGGGCAGCTGGAGGCTATATTGCTGGAGGCTGGCATTGACCCTGTGAGACGCGGTGAAACGCTGTCTATGGAGGAGTATGCCCGTTTAAGCAGTTGTTTGTCCAAGGCACTGGGCAGAGCGTAAATCGCCTGTATTGTGACCCTGCTCGGTATTCACCAATGGCTAAGGAGCGCCATAAGATACACGAGGAGGCGATTGCCCATGAAACAGGGAGATCTGGTTACTCGTAGATCTTATGATAATGATATTGTGTTTAAAATTCAGGACGTTATACAGCGGCAGGCTCTCCTAAGAGGAGTGGATTATCGTTTGCTTGCTGATGCGCCTCTGAGTGACCTGCTAAGTGCCCCACAGCTGGATTCATATCCGCCCGCAAGTAGAGTGCATCCCCCTTGGATGGACATGATTCGCAGTAATGAGGTTCAACAAATGTTATTGCCTTCAATGGATTCGCATGGGGCGAAGGCAGCGCCTAATGAGAGCATAGCTATGAGATATTTTGAAATACCGGGCAAAGTGCTGCACTTGGACGGAGATCCCGCTTACTTACGAAAATGCATGAACCTGTATGGTGAGCTCAGGGTGCCAGCAGAAGGCTTTTATGTGTCCGAGATCAAGATGGCTGAGGCCTTGTACCGCTTACTGCCGCAAACGAAGCCGGATATTCTCGTCATTACAGGTCATGATGGCATTCTCAAAAATCGCAGAAGTGATATGAACCAGCTGGGTAGCTACAAAAACTCTTATCATTTCGTTCAGGCGGTCAAGGTGGCCAGACAATATGAGAAAAACAAGGATGAGTTGACCATTATTGCCGGGGCCTGTCAATCCCATTTTGAAGCGCTGCTGCAGGCAGGTGCAAATTATGCCAGCTCACCGGCCCGTGTGCTTATTCATGCGCTAGATCCGCTCTGTGTGGCAGCTAAGGTTGCCTTTACCCCGATTCGTGATACTGTTAATGTGGCAGGTGTTATAGGCTTGACCCATAGCGGCTTTGAGGGAATGGGCGGCATTGAGTCGCGCGGCAGCTTTCGCAGAGGAGTTCCTCAATTTCAATAGGACGGTTGACCAGAACGCCTTAGGGCGTTTTTTCTTTGGGCAATTATTTGGAGTAACCATACAGAATAGTGTCTTCCAATACAATTTTGACATTTCTGTGAACGGTATTAAACTTTTATTCACCTAAAATTGACTCATTTAAGCAAAAATGCCGTTGACAATAGCTTTGGACCACTGCTATAATATTTAACCCTCATTTGACATAACCCCTTTAATGCGGTATACTTTAGTAAGAAAGAGGTGGAGTGGTCAAATGGCTAAAAATGCGCTGTTGGATATCAAACGCAGTTTGGAACCTCATGTCGGACAAAAAATCATGTTAAGAGCAAATGGTGGTCGCCGTAAAACGATTGAACGTTCCGGTGTGTTAGAAGAAACCTACCCATCTGTTTTTATTGTGAAGCTTGATCAGGAACAAAATGCCTTTAAACGTGTTTCTTACAGTTATGCAGACATACTCACTGAATCTGTTGAGGTTACGGTGTGTCAGGCTGATGGAGAACTACGGATTGCTATACATCAATAATTACATAAACAGCATGCCCCTGGCGGGTGTGCTGTTTTTTGTTACAGTGGATCGTATGAGAGCGGGGCAACGCGGGGATACTACAATCATCTTACCGAAAGGAAGGGTTCGTATGTCACGCAGAGGCCGAAGCCGTGGAGTTATGTCTGAAGGGTTTAAGTACGAGCTTGCAAAGGACTTAGGATTTTATGAAACCGTACAGCGGGAAGGCTGGGGCGGTATACGTACTAAGGACGCGGGAAATATGGTGAAAAGGGCGATTCAGATTGCAGAGCAGGCTTTAAAGCAGCAATCACAGCCTCCGTTCAGGTGATCTCACAGCGATTCTATCCAGGCTGAAGCATGCATTAAGCGGCTTTAGCTTTTTTTTGTTCGTTTTTTGGTATAGTATAAACATATAGAAGCATAGAGCCGCAAAGAAGGTGTCGTAATGAAGGTTTTTGAGAAGGCTCCGGCCAAAATTAATTTATTACTGGATGTTTTGCGCAAGCGCGACGATGGATATCATGAGGTTGAAATGATTATGACGATGGTCGATCTGTCCGACAGAATAGAGATGCAGGAACTGCCTCGCGATACGATTATCATTTCCAGTCAAGCTGGCTACATACCGCTGGATGAGAAGAATTTGGCGTTTCAAGCGGCTCGGTTGATTAAGGACCGTTATGATGTGAAGCAAGGTGTTTACATACATTTGGATAAAAAGATACCGGTAGCTGCGGGCTTGGCAGGCGGCAGCAGCGATGCGGCAGCCACTCTGCGTGGATTGAACAGATTATGGAAATTAAACATTCCGGCTGAGGAGATGCAGGTTCTGGGAGCTGAGCTGGGCTCGGACGTGCCTTTTTGTGTAACGGGAGGGACAGCGATCGCTCGCGGCCGTGGAGAGAAGCTGGAGCCTATCGAGGCGCCTCCGCAATGCTGGGTTGTGCTAGCGAAGCCTCCGATCAATGTATCGACCTCTGAGATCTACGGAAAGCTGCGTGCCAATCAGATTGCCAACCATCCTTCAGCCTCTGATGTTCTGGAGGCAATTCGGTTAAAGCGGTTTGATTTATTATGTGAGCGGTTGGGCAACGTGCTGGAAGAGGTTACACTGGATCTTTATCCCGAGGTTAGGCAGTTGAAGGAGTGCATGGTCAGATTGGGTGCCGATGGCGTATTGATGTCAGGCAGCGGTCCGACCGTATTCGGACTGGTCTCGAGGGAAGCGAAAGTGGCGAGAATATACAATGGGCTGCGGGGATTTTGCAAGGATGTGTATGCGGTTCGTCTTTTGACCTGATTAGGGGGAAAGCTATCTGCAGAAATGATGAAATGTTAGTTCTATGTTAGAATAATTTTCATGGACATCTTGAATAAATACGTATAAAAATGGTATATTCTCATTATAATATTCGGATTTTAATGAATTTTACCATGAGGGGGTGCACTATGAAAAAAATGAAAAGAAGTGCAAGGTTGGTCGAAATGACGCAATACTTGCTTTTTCGCCCCCATACACTGATTCCTTTAACTACATTTGCCGATAGGTACAATTCAGCAAAGTCTTCAATCAGTGAGGATTTGGCGATCATTAAGGAAGTGTTTGAGGAGGAGCGACTTGGCGATCTGCAAACGCTGGCTGGAGCGGCCGGAGGGGTGAAATTTATTCCTAAGGTTTCGAAAGCGTACTCTTTGCAATTTATCCAAGGGATATGCCGACAATTGGAGCAGCCGGAACGTATCCTGCCCGGCGGGTATATGTATATGTCCGATATCATGGGACAGCCGCTTATTTTAAATGAGGTTGGCAAAATGTTTGCAACAGCATTTGCTGCGAAAGATATCGATGTGGTGATGACCGTTGAAACGAAGGGAATACCGCTTGCATATGCAACAGCGACATTTTTGAATTTACCTGTCGTTATCGTACGACGTGATAATAAGGTGACTGAAGGTTCGGCAGTGAGTATTAACTATGTTTCTGGCTCCAATAAACGGATTCAGACGATGTCCTTGTCGCGTCGGGCGATGAAGGAAGAGTCGCGCGTATTGATTATAGATGATTTTATGCGTGTGGGCGGTACGGTTCATGGCATGATGGATTTATTGCAGGAGTTTAAAGCGACAGTTAAAGGCGTAGGGGTGTTCGTTGAATCCGGTGAGGTGGAAGAGCATCTGGTAGAGGACTATATTTCACTGGCCAAGCTGTCAGGTGTAGATCCGCGGACGAAGCATATAACGGTAGAACCTGGAAACTATTTTTCTGATGGAGAGTGACTTATGACGATATCTTTGAATACAATTGCGACCGATAAAGCACCAGCGGCCATTGGGCCTTATTCACAAGCTGTTCAATTTGGCAATCTATTGTTTACATCCGGACAAATTCCGCTTGGACTTGATGGACAAGTGGTTGAGGGTGGAATCGAAGAGCAGACCCACCAAGTATTTCGCAATCTGGAGGCCGTATTGGCTGAAGGCGGAGCGAGTTTCGATACGGTGATCAAGGCAACCGTTTTCTTAAAGGATATGAATCAGTTTGCAAAGGTGAACGAAATCTACGCAACCTACTTTGGAGCACATAAGCCATCCCGCTCTACCGTGGAAGTAGCCCGTTTACCAAGGGATGTTTTTGTCGAAATAGAACTGATAGCGGCGAGAATTGTCGAATAATTTTTAATTAAATAATTATTTAAAAAAATAGTTAAAATGTTACAAAAAAAAGAAGGATTTAGCACCAAAATGTGGAATTTAAACACCAAGTCTTCTCAAGATGTGAAAAGGTGGTGAACACTAGTGCAAATTACAGACGTAAGACTCCGTCGGGTTAACTCCGAGGGAAGAATGAAAGCCATCGCTTCCATTACCATAGATAACGAATTTGTCGTTCATGACATACGAGTTATTGACGGGAATAACGGGATGTTCGTGGCGATGCCCAGCAAGCGAACACCGGATGGAGAGTTTAGAGATATCGCTCATCCGATTTCTTCAACTACACGCGAAAAAATCCAAGCTGCTGTTCTGGCAGAATACGATTTGGCCGCGTCTGAAACAGAAGAAGAAGCCGTTATCGTTGAAGGAGCATAATACGTATTCCGGGGAGCCTTTCGAGGCTCTCTTTTCTTTTGGTACATATTCATATAAAATTGAAGGCAAAACATGTTCAGGGGAAATGGAGTTGACGGATTTGAGTATTATGGGGATTGTACTTGCAGCTGGGCAAGGTAAGCGGATGAAATCTAAATTATATAAGGTACTTCACAAAGTATGCGGCAAGCCAATGGTGGGCCATGTGGTTAGTGCCCTGGAGCAGATAGATGCAAAACGGAAGGTCGTAGTTGTCGGACATGGAGCCGATTCCGTAAAATCATACTTGGGTGAACGTGTTGAGTATGCGATGCAGGAGCAGCAGCTCGGTACCGGGCACGCTGTTCTTCAAGCAAAGGCACTATTGGGCGAAGAAGACGGGCTCACCGTCGTTCTGTATGGAGATACGCCGCTAATTACGAATGCGTCCCTACTGGATATGATCAAGTTGCATCAGGAAACAGGTGCGGCGGCAACAGTAATGACCGCGATCATGGAAGATCCTACAGGTCTGGGAAGAATTATTCGCGATTCCAGCGGCAGACTCTCAAGCATTGTCGAGCAGAAGGACTGTAATGATCAGGAGCGGGCTATTAAAGAAATTAATTCAGGCATGTATTGCTTTACGAACCGCAAGCTTTTTGATGCGCTGAATAAAGTAACGAATCAAAACGCGCAAGGGGAATATTATTTAACGGATGTTATTGGTATTTTGGTCGGCGATAATGAAATCGTTCAGGCTTACTGTACCCATGACGCTATGGAAACACTGGGTGTGAATGATAAGGTGCAGTTGTCTGAAGCCGAGCGGATCATGCGTGCGCGAATTAACAACAAACATATGCTAGCCGGGGTTACATTGCTGGATCCGTTAACCACCTATATCGAGACAGATGTACAAATCGGTGCCGATACGATTGTGGCGCCAGGCAGTGTTATTCGAGGCAATACGGTGATCGGAGAGGATTGCTACATTGGCCCACAAGCTGATATTACGGATAGTACGATAGCTGACGGTGTTCAGGTCAAGTATGCAGTGCTGTCGGAGGCTGAGGTGGGGAACGCAACGGCAATTGGACCTTATGCTTACTTGCGACCGGGTGCGAAGCTGGGATCGAATGTGAAGATCGGCGATTTTGTCGAGATCAAGAATGCGACCTTGGCTGATGACGTTAAAGTTTCCCATCTGAGCTATATTGGGGATGCCATCGTGGGGAAAAATGTGAATTTTGGCTGCGGCGCGATCACGGTTAATTATGATGGATTCAATAAACAATTGACTGAGGTCGGCGAGGATGCCTTTATCGGAAGCAACGTGAACTTGATCGCTCCACTAAAAATCGGCAAGGGTGCCTATGTCGTAGCTGGCTCAACAATTACACACGACGTGGAGCCCAACGATGTTGCTATTGCGCGTGAACGTCAGGTCAACAAAGCAGGCTATGCGGCCAAGCTGAGAAGCAAATTCAGCGAGAAGAAGCAGCAGACCAAATCCTGAGTAAACGATGATACAGAA
Source organism: Paenibacillus baimaensis (assembly GCF_025567575.1). Taxonomy (NCBI): domain Bacteria; kingdom Bacillati; phylum Bacillota; class Bacilli; order Caryophanales; family Paenibacillaceae; genus Paenibacillus; species Paenibacillus baimaensis. The sequence goes on from NZ_JAOQIO010000088.1 coordinate 20,833, forward strand.
TTGTTAGCATATGTGTTGTTGGGATGGAATCGACAACGGGTGTTTGATTTTCTTTGATTTGGGGTAATGTAATAGCATATCCGCAAAATCATCGAAATTTGAAGGGGGCACAACCCGTGGTATTAGCATTGAAAGCAGAAGCACGGAGAGGTACAACCAAGTCTGAGCGCAAGGGATTGCGGTCAAATGGAAAAATTCCCGGTGTTATATACGGCTCGAACATTACAAGTCAGGCTATAGCGATAGAAGAAAAGCAATTATTGGCGTTGCTTCGTTCTCACCCTAATGCGATTGTTGAAATGGACGTGCCTGAATTAGGCAAACAGTCTGTGATGATCAACGAAGTTCAACGCGATCCGATTTCTAGATTTGTGACCCATGTTGATTTTCATCAAATCAATATGAATGAGCCAGTTACAGCAACCGTTCGTCTGGATTTTCATGGCGACTCGATTGGTGTGAGAGAAGGCGGTATTCTGCAAATCCAGCATCATGAAATTTCGATTCGTTGTTTACCCGATGACCTTCCGGAATCTATAGTAGTGGATATCAGTGAATTGGAAGTGGGCAAAAACATTCTGGTGTCCGAGCTGAAGCTATCGAATAAGCTGGAGATCAAAACCGACGAGCATGATGTGCTCGTATCGATTCTGGCTCCTCAGAAAGCAGAGGAAGAAGTGGAAGCAGATACCACTGAGGCATCTGGCGCTGCTGCAGAGGCTGCGGATTCCAAAGTTGAGGATGATAAGTAATCGATTGTAACCATCGTTAAATTTAGAAGCGTATCGAATCGTTATTCGATGCGCTTTTTTTGCACTCTTTTCCAGAGAGATTAAGATGTTTTTATAAAAGGACAAGCTGGCACGCTGCAAAATGGTGTTCGGTTTGTGGTATGATATATATAAGATATTTGGAAAGCTTGGCAGTCTGGAAGGGGCGCATAACAAGAGTGAAGTGGATTGTAGGTTTAGGTAATCCGGGTACTCCCTATCAATCGACCCGTCATAATATAGGTTTTATGGCTGTGGATCGTTTTGCGGAAAAGCACGGGATCAAAGTAACACAAAGCAAATGCAAGGCACTGCTTGGTGAAGGCAATGTGAACGGTACAAAGGTATATTTGATCAAGCCGATGACGTATATGAATTTGTCTGGCGAATCGATACGGGCATTTATGGATTTTTTTAAAGCTCCGATTGAGGATTTTATCGTCATTTATGATGATCTGGATACTCCATTTGGGCAAATCAGGCTGCGTTATCAAGGAAGTGCCGGTGGGCACAACGGAATTAAATCGACGATTCAGCATTTGGGAACCCAGTCCTTTAACCGGATTCGGATGGGAATTAATCGCCCTTTACCGGGCTATAATATTGCAGATTATGTACTGTCTTCTTTTTCCAAGGAAGAGGTCAAATCGATGCCTCAGCTGCTGGATACGACCTGTGAGGCTATGGAGTACGCTTTGGGAAATCCTTTTGAAAAAACGATGGCCAAGTTTAACGTATAGTCGGTGTGATGAAGGCTAGCATTTTCCTTTTTGGGTCATAATGAATGAAAAGGAGGTGTTCGCTTTGACTGTTACTTATATTTGCCGTCACTGCCAAACATTAATTGGTGAACTGCCCCAGCAGCAGGTGAATGAACAGTTGTTGGGTTTCCATTTCTTGACCCCTGAGGAGCGTCAGAGTATAATATCGTATAGCCCGAATGGTGATGTCAAGGTCAAAGTAATTTGTGATTATTGTAAAGAGGCTTTGGACAGCAATCCGGAGTTAGCTTTGATAGTGAGTCCATTGCAGTAATTGACCTGGATTCAAGATCCACACGACAAACAAATGTAGTTGATACCGGCCTAGGCTTGAAAGTCTAGGCTTTTTTCAAATATCAGAACGATGTCTCGTGCCATGCTCAGGGCAATGATGAAGGACTTAAAGATTTCACATATGGCTTATCAAGGGGCCTCACCCGCAACTGGTGAAGCTCCTTATCCCCGTTTGCGGAGGATTTTGAAATAGGTATATGGGTTTAAATGGGTGAGAGGGGTGTACCGTTTTGCAGGCTTTAATACAAGCATTCTCCGCGGATCCTGATTTACAAAGTATCGTTTCGGGCGTTCGCTCGGGGATGAAGGAGCAATTATTATCCGGCTTGTCCGGATCCTCACGGCAGGTTATGCTGGCAGCCGTGTACGAGGAGCTTCAGCGGCCCTTGTTTATTGTCACGCACAATATGTTTTCCGCGCAAAAAATATTTGAAGACTTGATAGAGTGCTTGCCCAGTGACAAGGTGCTGCTATTTCCAGCCCAGGAGCTGTTGGCTGCTGAGACAGCCGTAGCGAGTCCAGAGATGCTTGCACAGCGGATTGATGCGTTGACGAGGCTTGCGGCAGATTTCCACGGCATCGTGGTTGTACCTTATGCCGGGATGCGACGGGTGCTGCCATACAAGGAAGACGTTGCAGCAGCCCGGATCACGATTCGAGTCGGTCAGCAAATCCCCATGGACGAACTGATTGTTCGTATGATCGGTCTTGGCTATGAGCGTGTGGAAAGAGTTGAAGCCAAGGGAGAAATGAGTGTCCGTGGGGGCATTATTGATTTTTATCCGTTATCTTCGCCTCAGCCGTATCGTATTGAAATGTTTGATGTTGAAATTGATTCGATTCGCAGCTTTGATATAGCGGACCAACGTTCGATTGATAAATTGAATGAGCTGGTCATAACGCCATGCCGTGAGATTGTTGCCGATGGAAAACGTTTACAAGACTCAGCTCAGCATGCGTCGGACCTTTTGCAGGCGCAGCTGGATAAAATGTCCGACCGCAATGCAAAGGATCGGCTGCTTGAGGGTGTTGGACATGAAATCGAAATGATGCGGGAAGGCAGCTTTTTCCCCGGCTTGTTCAAATATGTTTCTTTACTGTATCCAGAGCGTAAAACCTTATTGGATTACATGCCGCAAGACTCGATTCTGCTCATAGACGAGCCAGCTCGTTTACTGGAAACAGCCAAACAGCTTGAGCGCGATGAGGCGGAATGGATGACGATGTCACTGCAGGATGGAAAAAGCATCCCAGCCCTTATTATTTCCAAGCCATATGAAACGTTACTGCAGCGCAAGCCGTATCCGACCTTATATATGTCCTTGTTCCTGCGCCAGGTGCCGCAAACACAGCCGCAAAATATTGTTAATTTCATGTGCAGGGTGATGCAAAATTTTCACGGCCAAATGAATGTGCTCAAAAACGAGATGGAGCGCTGGAAAAAGTCTAACGCCAAGGTGCTCATACTGGCCAATGGCGAGGAGCGTGTGGAGCGGGTGCGCCGTGTATTGGCGGACTATCACATCGATGAGCCGACGATTCTTAATGGCAATCTGCAGACCGGGTTCGAGCTGCCTAATATTCATTTGGTTGTTATTACCGAAGGTGAAATGTTCACCCAGAAGCAGCGCAAAGTACGTAAGGTTGATAAGAAGATTGAAAATGCCGAGCGCATTAAGAGCTACCAGGAGCTGAAGCTGGGAGATTACGTTGTCCATGTCAATCATGGTATCGGTAAATTTGTAGGTATAGGGACCCTGGAAGTTGGCGGTATTCACAAGGATTATCTGCATATTTTGTATGCGGGTGGCGACAAGCTGTCAGTGCCTATCGACCAAATTGATTTGATTCAGAAGTATGTTGGCTCTGAGGAGAAGGAACCGAAGGTTTATAAACTGGGCGGTGCGGACTGGAATCGTGTGAAAAGCAAGGCGCGTTCCTCTGTAGAGGATATCGCTGATGATCTGATCAAGCTCTATGCGGAGCGTCAGGCTACGACAGGTTACGGATTTAATCCCGACAGCACCTATCAACAGGAATTTGAAGGTATGTTTCCTTATGAAGAAACGTCGGATCAACTGCGGGCTATTAGTGAAATCAAGGAAGATATGGAGAAACCGCGGCCTATGGATCGACTGCTATGCGGCGATGTTGGGTACGGGAAGACCGAGGTCGCCATTCGAGCAGCCTTTAAATCAGCAATCGACGGCAAGCAAGTGGCCGTACTGGTACCAACAACTATTTTGGCACAGCAGCATTATGAGACCTTCCGTGAGCGTTTCTCGGGTTATCCTTTCAATATTCAGGTATTGAGCCGTTTCCGTTCCAAGAAGGATCAAGCGGAGACGATGAAGGGAGTTAAAGCTGGAACTGTTGATATTGTTATCGGGACGCACCGCTTGCTATCGGCTGACGTGAAGTTTAAGGACCTTGGGCTGCTGGTTGTCGATGAAGAACAGCGGTTTGGCGTTTCCCACAAGGAAAAGCTCAAGCGTCTAAAAACGAATGTGGATGTGCTGACATTAACAGCAACGCCGATTCCACGTACGCTGCACATGTCGATGTTGGGTGTCCGTGATTTATCCGTTATCGAGACCCCGCCAGAGAATAGGTTTCCTGTGCAGACATATGTTGTGGAACACAATACAGGACTTGTTCGTGAAGCAATTGAGCGAGAGCTTGCACGTGAAGGACAGGTATACTATTTGTTCAACCGTGTCCAGGGTATCAATCAAATGGCTGAGCAAATCTCGATGCTCGTTCCAGATGCACGAGTGACGGTAGCACATGGCCAAATGTCCGAGCATGAGCTGGAAAAAACAATCCTCGACTTTTTGGATGGAGAGTTCGATGTTCTGGTGTCTACCAGTATTATCGAAACGGGTGTGGACATCCCCAATGTCAATACCCTGATTGTACATGACGCAGACCGGATGGGCTTGTCTCAGCTGTATCAGCTTAGAGGACGCGTAGGACGCTCGAATCGAATTGCGTATGCTTACTTTACGTATCAACGGGACAAAGTATTAACAGAGATCGCTGAAAAGCGGCTGCAGGCTATAAAAGAGTTTACAGAACTTGGATCAGGGTTTAAAATTGCGATGAGGGATTTGTCCATCCGCGGCGCAGGCAATTTACTCGGTTCGGAGCAGCATGGTTTTATTGCCTCGGTTGGTTTCGATTTGTATTCACAAATGCTGGGTGAGGAAATCGCCAAGCGTAAGCATGAAATTACTGGTGAAGCGCCTGTGGTCCAAAAGCCGTGGTCAACCGTATTGGATATACAATTAGATGCGTACATTCCTGGGGATTATATTTATGATAGTGTACAAAAAATTGAAATTTACAAAAAGGTAGCGGCTCTCAAAACGTTAGATGAAGTTGCCGAGCTGCACGACGAGCTTGTAGACCGTTTTGGCGATCTGCCGCAGGCGGTGCATCATCTGCTTGCTGTTGCCAGATTGAAGGTGTACGGTGCTATGTATGCCATCGAAACGATTTCACAAAAGGCTGCCGATTATGAGATCAAGATTCATGCTGATCAAACTCCTAATCTGGATGGTCAGGCTTTAGCTGCATTGGCAAGTGATTTTGATCAACGATTCAAGCTGATAGCGGGTCCGCAAATTCATATCCAGCTCAAGGGTAAAGGTTTACAGCCAGAAGAATCCATCGATCTGCTCGAAAGGTTTCTGGTACAATATAAGCGAGCTTTGAAATCGAAGGGAGAATTACAGAATGTTATCAATTAAATGGAATCGTGCAAAAAAGGGTTTAATTACTTTAGCGACAGTCATGACAGTAGCGGCAGTAGTCGCAGGCTGTGGAGGGGATAAAGCAGGAACAGGAGCAGCGCCAGCGCCAGCTCCAACGGGGACGCCAGCAACACCAGCAAAGGGTGATGCTAGTGAGGTGCTCGTTACTTATAAAGATGGTGGCAAGGTAACTCGTGGCGAGTTCGATACGTTTGTCAATATTAACACCTTTTTCTATAAGGAATATGCGCAATACAAAGAAGATCCGGCATTTCAGCAGGATATGATGAAGCAGCTGGTTACGTTCAGAGTATTGTCTGCGCGTGCCGATGATAAGGCCAAGGCTGAGGCGGATACAAAAACCAAGCAGCAGGTTGAGCAAATTAACACATATCTTGGTATGCAAGAAGGCGGGATGGAGAAGCAGCTGAAAGACGCTAATCTGAACGCCAAGGATATTGAACAGTTTATTGGACGCAGCATGCTCGCCATTTCGGCCCTTGAATCCAAGGTATCCGAACAGCAGGTAAAAGACGCGTACGACAAGAAACTGGCTGCCGACAAAAACATCTATGATATTGCTACAGTATCCCATATTTTGGTGGGAACTTCGGATGCGGCAACAGGCAAGGAGACCAGAACCAAGGAAGAGGCTATGAAGCGCGCAAAAGAAGTGCAGGACAAGCTGAAAGCTGGCGGTGATTTTGCTGCACTGGCATTGGAATATTCTGACGACCCGGGTTCAAAAGATAAAGGCGGAAAGTACGAAAATGTCGAGCTTTCGATGTGGGTGCCTGAATTTAAGAAGGCTGCAGCTGAGCTGCCAATCAATCAAATCAGCGATCCCGTTGAAACGAGCTATGGCTATCATATTATGAAAGTCGAATCACGTAAGACCAAAACATATGACGAAGTGAAAGAAAGTCTGCGTTCGGAAGCAGCAGAAACCCAAGTGTATGATTTTGTGGAAAAAGAATTGCCGACCTTAATTGAAACCAATACACTGCCGACGCCTACACCACCACCGGCAGCAGCTCCTGCACCAACTGCACCAACTGCACCAGCAGCTCCACCTGCTGAAGCACCAAAAACAGAGGCACCAGCAGCAAAGTAATATATTACCAGGGTACCCCTAAGGGTACCCTGTTTTTATTTCACAATTATGGACATAATGTAAACAACGGCGCCCCAAAGTTACATAGCTGAAAAAAACGGTCGTCTGAATAATAGCCTCACATGCATAAACTGCTGGGAATGAATGAATACTATGGTTACTTAGTCGAATCCCCATTTGATGTTAGGTATAGAACAGATTCAAATCCAGCAGTATTTAACTCCTCAAGGGAAGCGAGGCATCTAGAATCATGAAAGCAACTGGAATTGTTCGTCGTATTGACGATTTAGGCAGAGTGGTTATCCCCAAAGAAATTCGCCGCACGTTACGGATCCGGGAAGGGGACCCGCTGGAAATTTTCGTTGATCGTGATGGGGAAGTGATTTTGAAAAAGTATTCCCCTATCGGTGAATTGGGTGATTTTGCAAAGGAATATGCAGAATCCTTGTACGAAAGCACCAATCATACGACCATGATTACGGATCGGGATAACATCATAGCGGTTTCCGGCGGGTCCAAAAAGGAATATTTGGAAAAACAGGTCGGTCCTCTAGTGGAAGCGTGTATGGAAAATCGTAAGACCACTCTCGAAGGTGAAGCAGGACAATACGAACTGATCAAGGATCTCCATGAAGCCTACTCCTCATATGTAGTAGCGCCTATTATCGCAGGCGGCGATCCGATCGGTGCGGTCATCTTGTTGAATAAAGATGAACAAGTCAAAATGGGGCAAATGGAAACCAAGATGGCAGAAACGGCTGCTGGGTTTTTAGCTAAGCAAATGGAACAATAGGTTGTAAAATAGCTTAAATAACAGGTCCCCTTATTAACGTAGCTTGTTGAGACGTTGGCTAGGGGGCTATTTTTGATGAATGTTAATGTGTTATCGACAGGGGACTTCGGAAGTTTTAGACCAACGAACCGATGAGAGACGGACGCATGCATGTGCTATAATAAGGGGGATTGACGAGACGAAGGGGAAACGGAATGAACAGTAAGCAAAAGCTTCAAGGTACCGAAAAGCCGATGGGATCGATGCTTTTAAAAGGAGCGGTCGTTCTTGGGCTTGCTACAATCGTGTCCAAGCTGATTGGAACCATGCAAAAAATCCCGCTGCAGAACATGGCTGGCGATGCGGTATTCGGTATTTATAATGCGGTATATCCTCTATACATTTTGATATTGTTTTTGGCGACAGCCGGTTTTCCACTTGTTGTGTCCAAGTTTGTATCAGAGCAAGTCGCCATGCAGCAATATGAAGAAGCGCGTCGCGTACTGAGGGTAGCCTCTTACGTATTGATAGTTTCAGGTTTCGTCTGTTTCCTGCTGCTTTTCTTCGGTGCGGATTGGCTGGCGGAGTTGATGGATGCAAAGCAGACGAGTTTGGCGATTCGCAGTGTGTCATTTGCGCTGCTGCTGGTACCGGTTATGTCAGCGCTTCGTGGCTATTATCAAGGTTACCAGAATATGATTCCTACAGCAGTCTCTCAAGTTATCGAGCAAACGGTTCGGGTAGCAACCATGTTTGGTTTACTGCTATTATTTATGCATTGGGGCTACGGAGCTGATTGGATTGCTGCGGGTGCTACCTTCGGATCGGTTACAGGTGCTGCTGCTGGTCTTATCGTTATGCTGGTTTACCACCAAAAGGATAAGCGGAAACACGGCAAACGGGAACAGAGTGATGCAGGACGCCCTATGATTCGTAAAGCAGAACAACCGCACCAATTAGACGATCCGCACACATTGCAGCGTCGGCAAAGCAGGGAAAGCGATTGGATTCTGGTCCGAAGGCTGCTGCTGTACGCACTGCCAATTTGTCTGGGAACGATTTCACTGCCTATTCTAACTTTGGTCGATTCCTTTACATTGCCGCGTTTACTAAAGCTCTATGGGTTGGATGAGACAGGAGCCCTTTATCAATTTGGATTGTATAATCATGGGATGCCGCTTGTACAATTGGTTGCCATGATTGCATCCTCGATGTCGGCAGCTCTTGTTCCCTCCATTGCGGCTGCAAAGCTTCTTTCCGACCCAGAGATTCTGAGAAACCGTGCAAGCGTAGCGCTTCGGTTGACCTGGGTAATCGGATTGGCGGCTGCGGTTGGTTTATCGCTCTTGGCTGAGCCACTGAATCTGATGTTTTACAAAAGCACTGATGGTTCTCTTGCGATGAGCTTTCTTAGCCTTACGGCACTGTTCAGCACGCTTAACATTATCGCAGGCAGTGTGCTGCAGGGATTCGGTGCCGTCGTAGCTCCGGCGCTGTACCTGCTCGCCGCCGCGGCGGCCAAGATCGCGGCGAACGCCGCCCTCGTGCCCCATTGGGGCATCGATGGCGCCGCGCTCGCGGCTGTTGGCGCATACGCGCTCGCAGGCTTGCTGGCGCTCGTGCACGCGCTGCGAGCGACCGGCGTCACGCCGGCGGTCGGCCGTGCCGTGATCAAGCCGCTGCTCTGCGTCGGCTTGATGGCGGCAAGCCTGCTCGCCGTGACGCACGGCTTACCCGCGCTGCTGGGCGCGCTTCCTGTGGCTCTGCCCCCAAGGGGCTCAGCCACAACGGTCGCACTCGCAGGCGTAGCGGTTGGCGCGCTCGTATACATACTCGCGCTGGTTCGTCTCGGCGTTATAAGCGCCGCCGAGCTGGAGCAAATCCCCAAGCTGCGAGGCAAGCCGCTCGCGCTTCTGCGCAAAGTCGGATTGCTGCGCTAAGCGATAAATCCGCTTCGATTCATCCTGAATCAAAGAGCTTTTCATGATTTCAGTTAACGGCGACACCCCTTATTTATCCATTGGAGGCGAATAGTATCATGAAACCCCATATTATCATTATAGGCCTTGGGTCGGGCGACGAAGATCAGCTGACACTAGGTGTCTGGAAAATAATTCAAGCTGCCGACAAGCTGTATCTGCGTACGAATCAGCATCCGATGGTCCAGATGCTGACACGTAACGGAATTGCTTACGAGTCGTTTGATGCTATTTACGAAAGCTATGATCAGTTCGAGCAGGTGTATGAAGCGATAACCGCTGAGCTGCTGGTTAAGGCCAAGGCAGCTGCTTCAGCAGGTGAAATTGTGTACGCTGTACCTGGACATCCGATGGTGGCCGAAAAAACCGTCCAGCTGTTAAGGGAGCGATGTCCAGAAGCGGGCATTCAGCTGACACTGCTGGGTGGGGAGAGCTTTCTCGATCAAGCCTTCCTGCGGCTTGGCTTTGATCCAATAGAAGGCTTTCAGCTGCTGAATGGATCGGATCTGTCGTTGTACAGCCTGAATCCGCTGCTGCACACCGTCATTACTCAGGTATACGATACCCTCAGTGCCTCTGATGTCAAGCTATCGCTGATGGAATTGTACCCGGATGAGCATGAGATTGTTGTTGGACATGCCTTGGGTGTGGCGGGCGAGGAACGTATTCACCGCATCCCGCTGTATGAGTTGGACCATCTGCAGGATTTTGGCAACCTCTCCTTGGTGTGGGTACCAAGAAGCGAACAGGAAAGGCTGCGGAATCGTACCTTTGCCCGCCTGCATGAAATTGTCGATATTTTGCGGAGTCCTGAGGGCTGCCCGTGGGATCGGGAGCAGACGCATCAATCGCTGCGTAAAAACCTGATCGAGGAAGCCTATGAGGTGCTGGAAACCTTTGATGAAGAGGATACAGACCATATGGCTGAGGAACTGGGCGATTTGCTGCTGCAGGTCATGCTGCATGCACAAATCGAGGCCGAGGAAGGCAGCTTCAACGTCTGGGACGTTATCGCTGGTCTCAATGAAAAGCTGCTTCGCCGTCATCCTCATGTGTTTGGTGCTGCTCAGGCGGATAATGCCGATGAGGCCCTTGTTAATTGGAACCAGATCAAGCAGGAGGAGAAGCGCAAGAAAGGGATCGATCCCGATCAGCTTCCACTGCTTTCCGGAGTGCCTCGTGAGCTGCCTGGCCTGATGAGAGCCTACAAGCTGCAGAAGAAGGCAGCAGCTGTCGGGTTCGATTGGAGCCGGTTGGAGGAAGTTATAGCAGTCGTGGAATCAGAGCTGTTGGAGCTTAAAGAAGCGATTGCGTCTTTATCCAAAACCGAACAGCAGGAAGAACTGGGTGATCTGCTGTTTTCTGTCGTCAATCTGGCCCGATTCCTGAAAATTGAGCCTGAGGAAGCCATGAGTACAGCCAATAGTAAATTTTTTAATCGTTTTGGTTATATTGAGCAGCAGGTACGATTAAAGGGTCGGAAATTGGAGCAAACTGATTTACAAGAGATGGAAGCTTTATGGCAGGAAGCAAAAAAAATATAAAGATCGCAGGCTTTTAGCAGGATTTTCCTGAGGTATCAAGAATACATACCAATAAGCTTTATTTTGAGGAGGAATATATAACGATGAATAAAACAGATTTGATTACGAATATTGCTGAAAAAAGCGGACTGAACAAGAAAGATGTGGAAACCGTCCTGAATAACTTTTTAGGTGAAGTTACGGATGCGCTTTCCACTGGTGACAAAGTCCAATTGATCGGATTTGGTACTTTTGAAACGCGTAAGCGTTCTGGACGTACTGGACGCAACCCGCAAACGGGCAAAGAAATCTCAATCCCAGAATCGACTGTACCGGCTTTTAAAGCAGGTAACAAGCTTAAAGAAGCGGTAAAATAATGCGTCTTGATAAGTTCCTTAAGGTATCGCGGTTGATCAAACGACGGACAGTGGCCAAGGATGTATCCGACCAAGGACGCGTTTGGATCAATGACAGAGATGCCAAGCCGAGCAGTGCGGTGAAGGTCGGGGACGAGCTGAAAATCCAATTCGGACAGAAAAGTATCACGGTTCGCGTGGAACAGCTTTCCGAATCTACCCGCAAGGAAGATGCAGCCCACATGTATACACTGCTCAAAGAGGAAATGCACAAAACCGAATTATGGCAAGGCCAGAGAGACTGATCTTTCAGTCTCTTTTGTGTTCTAAATGTGGACATCCCCCCATATGTGTAGAGTATACAAGCTTTGCAGACAATCAAAGCTGATGGGAGGGATCGGTTCATGGCCATTGAGCAGGGAAAAGTGAAACGACAAGAAATCAAAATGCTCAACCGCAAGCTGCTTGAGGTGTCCGGTGTTTTAAACGTGGAGAGCTTCGATAGTGAGGAATTTATGCTGGAGACGGACTATGGCTTTCTTAGAATCAGAGGACAGAACCTGCATATCAAGAACCTTAGTTTGGAGCAAGGATTCGTCGTCATAGAGGGCTTGATAAATGAGCTGCTGTATGTGGATGCGAATGCACAGGGGAAGCCTAAGGGATTATGGGGCAAGATGTTTAAATGACGCTGGAGATGCAATTTGCCACGATGGGTACCATGCTGCTGGGAGGTCTGTCGCTCGGGGGATTGTTTGACTTGTATCGGGTGCTTGCCCATCATTTAAGGGCTCCTCGTTATGCCTACTATGTGTTGGACCTCGTATTCTGGATTATCGGGACCTTGCTTGTTTTTAAATTGCTATATGACATCAACTGGGGTCAAGTTAGACTGTTTATATTTATCGGTCTGCTGGTAGGGGTTATCGTCTATTTCTGGTTATTCAGCGGAATACTGATTAAATGTTTGCAGTTTCTTATCCGTATGGTGAAAATTGTGTTTCATTGGGTGGCACAATTGGTTAATATACTCATGATAAGACCCGTTGTGCTGCTTTTTAGAGTAATCATCATATTTTTTGGATTTTTATCGGCAATAGCTATTTTCCTGTATCAAGTTATGTTACAATTGCTATATACTGTGTGGAAAATAGTTAGATTTTTAACATTCCCACTAATAAGATATGTTCGTGCTCAAATAGGTAACAATACAACCGTTCAAACGATGGTAAAGTTCATTCGTCGGTTTTTTCATCGGACGTAGGAGGATTCTCAAACGATGCGAGCTGTCTCCATAACAAGCAACAATACGAAACCAAATAATAAAGGCTCTTTCCGCAGACGCCGCTTGGTCCTGATTGTTCTTGCTTGCTTTATGAGCTGGGCTGGCGTAACCTTGTGGAATCAGGTAAGTAAGCTTGGTGCCAAAGATGAGAGAATGAGCTCTTTGCAGCAGGAGCTGGATGAGACTCGGAAAATCAATGAAGCGACGAAGCGTGAAATTGTCCGATTGAATGATCCGGAATACGTTGAACAAAAAATTCGAAAAGAGCTGCATTATGTGAAGCAAGGGGAAACATTATTTTATGTGCCCAAAGAGCTAAAGAAATAGGTCTATGCGAGAAAGCTTTGGTTGACCGTATTGCAGCGTGTACGTTATAATCTCCATTGTTGAAGTCTTTTGTTAACTATTTAAGGGAGGAACATTTTACTTTATGGCAATTGAAGTGGGCAGCAAGCTGGAAGGCAAAGTAACAGGCATTACTCATTTTGGGGCGTTTGTTGAGCTTCCAGAGGGTGGTACAGGTCTGGTGCACATTTCGGAGATCGCAGACAACTATGTAAAAGACGTCAACGATCATTTGAAATTGAGCGACGTGGTAACCGTCAAAGTTATCAATGTCGATAAAGACGGCAAAATCGGTTTATCCATCAAGCAAGCAGTTGACAAACCCCCTGAAGCGCCAAGACCTCAACGCTACGAACGACCAGCTGGTAGTTCCAGTGGCGGCGGTATGGGTGGCAGCGGCGGAAGTGGTGGAGGCGATCGTGGCGGTCGCAGCAGCGGAGGCGGCGGTGGATTTGGAGGCCGTGGAGGCGATCGTGGAGGCCGTGGAGGTAAACCTCCAGTAGGCAAATTAACGTTCGAGGACAAGGTTTCGCGTTTTTTAAAGGATAGCGAGGAACGCATCTCTTCCCTGAAGAAGAACACGGAAGGGAAACGTGGAGGTCGCGGCGCTAGACGCGATTAAATATAGTAAGGTGATGAAGCTGTATGAGCGAATTGCTTATGCGGCTTTTTTGTTGATTGCTGTCTGATGCACCCTGTTTACAGGGCTAAACCAAGCTTGACAATCAGGCCAAGCCTGTTATATAGTCATACATGTTGTGGCGGTGTAGCTCAGCTGGCTAGAGCGTACGGTTCATACCCGTGAGGTCGGGGGTTCGATTCCCTTCGCCGCTATTGCAAGAGAACAAAAGCATCTTGCCGAGACTTGCTGTCCGGTGGGGTGTTTTTTTGCTGTTAAAGGGAAGCTGTCATACAGACGGCTTCTTTTTTGTCGGAAAAAATTATTAGTCTACCAACTGATTGTGACAAACTTTACAAAAGACTCTCGATATACTAGAAAACACTAATCAAATATGGGTGGTGTTGGCCAAGTATGTTGAAAAGTTTAGGATGGACTCAAACAGGAATGGAACGAAACCGCTGGTTTCAAAAGACAAAACAAAATGTGGTCGGCAGGTTTGCGGACAATCGATGGGTGCAATCGATAGCAGCACGAAAAGGCTCAATCCTCATACTGGGTATGGCCTTCCTGCTTGGACGAGCGATGATTCTTGATCAGCTGGCTCCGTTTGCCGTTGCATTTTTTGCTGTGATTTATTTTTTGCGCAAGGAATTGTTAGTCGGAACCGCACTTTTCTTGATTGGAGGAAGCTTGTTCTCGCAGGCGCCGGGGCATACCGGATATATGGTAGTAGCGATGCTGGTGGTACTGCTTATACAAAAAGGTATAGAGCGCTTTCAACGCTCTGACATTTCATATGCACCATTGATTGTTTTTACAGCTACCTTTTTTGTTCAGCTTTTTGCCGTATTGGCTGCTGGCAGGCTTACCTGGTATACCTTGACGATAACGGGTGTCGAATCGGTATTGAGCTTGATCCTGACGCATATCTTTTTGCAGGCAGTTCCCGTCTTTACGCTTACGCGCAAGCATTACAGCTTGAAGCATGAGGAAATTATATGTTTGATTATATTGCTCGCTTCCGTTATGACAGGTACAGTAGGCTGGTTGATCGGACCGGTTACTATGGAGCATGTACTGTCCCGTTATTTGATTCTACTGTTTGCATTGGTCGGAGGTGCGCCACTGGGGGCTTCGGTCGGAGTTATTACAGGGCTGATTTTGAGCCTGGCGAATTCATCGGCCATTTACCAGATGAGTTTGCTCGCTTTTGCAGGAATGCTGGCTGGACTGCTGAAGGAGGGACAGCGGATGGCGGTGTCTCTGGGCATGCTGCTCGGCTCTTCGATTCTATCTATCTATATCGGGAATCAGTCCGAAATATTGAATTCGACTTGGGAGTCGCTGGCTGCTGTGCTGCTGTTCCTGTTGACGCCTCGCGGGGTGCTTCTGCTGCTTGCCAAATATGTGCCGGGTACGCAGGAAAATATGAAGTCACAACATGATTATGCCAAAAGAGTACGAGATATTACTGCTGACCGTGTGGAAAAATTCTCGGAGGTATTTCGTCAGCTGTCCCGGAGCTTTAGACAAATTACAGCGGAAACAGAGCCTATGAAAAGGGAGGAAGAGATCGGTCATTTTATGAATTCTGTTGCGAACCGCAGCTGCGCCTCTTGCTGGAAGCGGGATCAGTGCTGGGACGAGAAATTTTATCAGACCTATAAGTTTATGACGGAAATGATGACAGAGGTGGAGCTTGGTCATGGGCTCAAACGTAAGGACATGCAGCCACAGTGGAAAAAGCTGTGTGTAAAGCCGGATCAGGTTGCCGAGGTCATGCAGCAGCAATACAAGCTGTATCAGAACGATCAGCATTGGAAAAAGCAGATTGTGGACAGCCGGCATTTGGTAGCCGAGCAGCTATTTGGTGTCTCCCAGGTCATGGAGGACCTGGCCAATGAGATCAAGCGCGAGGGGCAGGAGTTGTTCGTACAGGAGGAGCAGATTCGCAGCGCTTTGGAGGAGCTTGGACTCTCCATTCATAGTATCGATATTATTAGTCTGGATGAGGGCAATGTCGAAATCGAGATTATTCACCAATACACCAAAGGTTTTGATGAATGTCGAAAAATCATCGGCCCCTTGCTATCAGAAATATTGGAAGAACACATTACGGTTAAAAATGAGCAGATGCTGGAGCGTAAGGAGGGCTACAGCACGGTGGTTTTTGGATCGGCGAAGGAATATGAGATTGAAACCGGTGTCGCCGCTGCTGCCAAGGGCGGAGATGTACTGTCTGGCGACAGCTTTAGCACGATTGAACTGGGTAATGGCAAGTTTGCAGTCGCTTTAAGTGACGGAATGGGCAATGGGGAACGGGCAAGAGCCGAGAGCAGCACCGCACTTACGATTTTACAGCAGCTATTACAGTCCGGTATGGATGAACGATTGGCTATTAAATCTGTTAATTCTGTCCTGATGCTTCGATCCTCGGATGAGATGTATGCAACCGTTGATGTGGCGTTGATTGATCTTTATGATGCCCATACGACCTTCCTGAAGATTGGATCCGTACCCAGCTTTGTCAAGCGAGGCAGCGAGGTCATACCGATCACAGCCAATAACTTGCCTGTCGGGATTGTACATGAGATCGATGTAGATCTGATCAGTCTGCCGTTATATCCAGGGGATATTCTTGTGATGATGACCGATGGGATATATGACGCACCCGGACATGCAGTGAATAAAGAATTGTGGATGAAGCGAGTGCTGTCGGAAATTGATACCGAATCACCACAGGAATTTGCCGATATTTTGCTGGAGCGGATTGTTCGTTATCACTACGGGGAGATTTACGATGATATGACGGTTGTAGTAGCACGTGTGGAAAAGTACAAGCCGGAGTGGGCAACCTTCAGTTGGCCCGGGCTGCAGCGCATTGAGCGTCCAAAGGTGGTGAGCTAGGGCTATCGTTTCCCTCCATATTTGCATAAATGTTGCCTCGAATAGGATTCCTTCTTTCAACTTTCATAATGAAATAAGGAATATAGCTGCGTAGAAGAGAATCGTAGGGTATATGCCGACGATTCTTTTTTTGTGAATGTGAAGGCAGACCTGTATCAACATCCTTTCGTTGAGTTTAAGAAACTTGCAAACTGGAAAAACTAAACCTATTAATTGCAATAATAGGAGGTTAACCTGTGAAACAGATTCTTTTAATAACCGACGGCTGCTCGAATGTAGGTATTAGTCCTGTTATAGCGGCTGCGCAGGCCAAGGCTGAAGGTATAGTGGTAAATGTCATCGGATTGCTCAATGAACATGAGATTGATGAGATGGGGGCGGATGAAATCCAGGAGATCGCTCGGGCCGGAGGGGGGACCAGTCGAATTGTAACACCAGCCAAGCTGTCGCAAACGGTTCAAATGATGACCCGAAAGACGGTTGCACACACCATCCAGCAAATCGTAGGCAAGGAGCTGCAGCATATATTGGGTGATGCCAAGCTGGAGAGCCTTCCTTTGGATCAACGCGCACAGGTTGTACAGGTAATGGATGATTTAGGCGAAACGGCATCTATAAAGGTTGCGTTGCTCATTGATACAAGTGCCAGTATGAAGCAGAAGCTGTCAGCGGTCAAAGAGGCTATCTACGATTTGCAGCTAAGCCTGCAGGCACGTACAGGCAGCAGCGAAACGGCTGTATTCCACTTTCCAGGGGCAGGTGCTCATCAAGAAGAGGCACAAATGGATCTGGATTGGACACGTGACCTTGCAAATTTAAACCGTTTGTTTTATAAATTAAACATGAGAGGTACGACTCCGACGGGTCCCGCTCTTCTGAAAGTTACCGAGTTTATCATAGGCGCTCCCGCTGCCGATATATATGAAAATGGGAATTCTCGCCAGAAGGACACATTCGTGACTGGAAACGCGCCAATAGGCAAGGATGGGATATTGAGTGACTACATCGTTTGATCAAATTATACAATCCGATACCGTCCTGACCGGCAAATGGAATAAGGCCGTTTATCAGGTCGAACGTTTGCTGGGTGAGGGGGCCAATGGCAAGGTATATCTAGTTAAGCACGGTAAGCGTCAATATGCACTCAAGCTAGGGTTAGATGCGGCAGATCTTCAATCCGAGGTGAACGCTTTGAAGGTGCTGTCGAAATCAAATACATCCTTTCAAAATTATTTGTTGGATGTCGATGATTTTCATTACCAGGGTGCAGACTATCCGTTCTATGTGATGCGTTATATCAAGGGGCAAACGATTTCCGATTTTATTAGGCACAATGGTCGTGATTGGATGGGTCTGATTGGTTTGAATATATTGCGCAAGCTGGTCGAGCTGCATGAGCGGGGTTACGTGTTTGGAGATATTAAAGTACAAAATATGCTCGTGTGTGGCTACGGTGATGTCGAATTGATCGATTTTGGCGGAGTCACGGCAAAAGGACGATCGGTGAAGCAATTTACAGAAGTGTACGACCGTGGCTATTGGGGGGCCGGAACACGTTCCGCAGATGAAGGCTATGATATGTTTGCTTTTGCCGTTCTCCTCATAAGCAGCACGGAGACAGAGCAGAGAATGCATGGGATTGATAAGCTGCTGCCGCAAAATCGCAATGTCCAAATGCTGATTGATTTACTGAAGACCAATCCGATATTGGAACCTTGTATGCCTGTACTGCAAAAAGCACTGCTAGGGCATTACACAAGCTCCAGTCAGGTATTGGCGGCATGGCGGCGGTTGAAATTCCATAAGCGCTTACCTGCTTCCTCTGCTAATCGGGAGTCATGGCTGAAATTGGGGTTTACGGTCTCTCTGTTGTTCTTCGGATTAGTCGTATACTTTTACTGGACATAGCCTGGCACTAAGCCGGAAGGAGGGGGATATGGATCTAGCAGTCGATTTGGCAGCAAGAGTGGAATTTTTAATCAGGTCGGAGCAGTTATTGGTGGAAGGGGAATGCATGGTTGTAGCGGTATCGGGGGGACCGGATTCCGTAGCACTGCTGCATCTCCTTTTTACAATGTCGGAACGGTGGAATTGGCGGCTGGTCCTCGCGCACGTAAATCACGGGTTTCGCAAAGAGGAGTCGGAGCAGGAGGCTCAGTATGTGGCAAGTCTGGCGGATAAGCTTGGCCTGCCTTGTGAAGTGGCGAACTTCGATCTCCCGCAATATATCCGGGAAACAGGGAAGAATCCACAGGTTGCGGCACGTGAGCTGCGCTATCGGTTTTTATTTGAAATTGCACACCGTTATGAAGCTGCGCGTATTGTACTTGGTCATCACGCTGATGATCAGGCGGAGACGATGTTGATGAGGATGCTTCGAGGAACGGGGCCGGCTGGACTAACAGGCATCCCAATTCGTCGCTTAGAAAAAGATGTGGAACTTGTACGCCCCTTGCTTCGTATATATAAATCAGAGCTATTGGACTATTGTCATCAGCAGCGGCTTGCTTTCTATGTAGACAGTAGTAACATGGATACTAAATATTTCCGTAATGAAGTTCGCCTTGGCTTGCTTCCGCAGCTTCGTAATTACAACGATCAACTGCCGCAAGCGTTGAACCGACTATCTGTTATGATGACAGCTGAGCATGATTTCATGCATTTGCAGACCATGTCAGCTTTTGCGGAGGGGGTTAACCAGGAAAGTGATTTCTGCGAATGGTCAAGAAAATGGTTTGAAGGGCTTCATCTTGCTTTACAAAGACGTTTGATTAAACTAATATTAAATTGTCTTCTTGGTGACGCAGATTCCATAGATTTCCTAAAGCTTGAGCAAATGCGGGACGCTATTCTCGGGGACCTATCTAACCTGAGCCTACATATAGGAGGCAGCTTGGTTTTAACAAGGGAATACGATCGGATTTATGTGCATAATGATGGGGTACCACCTGCATCCTACAGCTATACGTGGGAGCAGGACATCGATAGCCTGACGATTGGAGAAACAGGAGTCAAGCTGGCATGCAGTTGGATGGAGCGTAATACGGTGGATGAGCATTGGGTTGTACCTGTTCATGATCGTAATACCGCCTGGTTTGATGCAGAGCAGCTGCAGTTTCCCTTGCAGGTTAGAAATCGCAAGGATGGAGACCGAATGAGTCTGCTTGGACTGAACGGGTCCAAAAAGGTAAAGGATATCTTCATTGATACCAAACTACCGCCTAGCTTAAGATTGCAGGTGCCGGTTGTCGTGGACGCTCAGGAGCGCATCGTGTGGCTTCCGGGGGTTCGTAGATCGTCGCATGCCTTGATTACAGGGCATACAAGATTGATGATTTGTATAAGTGCTATCATTTAATTTTATTTCAGTAGGAGGTTCTCTGTTGCAAAACGACATTCTCGAAGTACTTTACAGCGAACAAGACATTCAAGAGAAAGTTAAGGAGATGGGGGAGCTATTAAGCCGTGATTTTGAAGGGCGCAATCCGCTGGTCATCTGTGTATTAAAGGGCGCGTTTATTTTCATGTCGGATTTGGTGAAGCGAATGACAGTTCCATTGGAAATTGATTTTATGGCGGTATCCAGCTATGGACAGTCAACGAAGTCGTCAGGGGTTGTCAAGATTGTGAAGGATTTGGATGTTCCCGTTGAGGGAAGGCATATCCTCATTGTGGAAGACATCATTGACAGTGGACTTACACTCAGCTATCTCATAGATGTTCTCGAACGTCGCAATGCGTTATCGATTACGGTCGCAGCCTTATTTGACAAACCAGCGCGTAGAACGACCGATTTGGAAGCAGACTATAAAGGATTCAGCATACCGGATGCATTCGTAGTCGGGTACGGATTGGACTATGCGGAAAAGTATCGCAATCTGCCGTATGTCGGGATTTTAAAGCCGGAAGTTTACTCACATTAGCATTTCTTGTTATGCCCAGACTTGCTGTGGTACAATAAACAAAGTTGCCGTTTGAGAGGAGGTAAGGGATGAACCGAATTATACGCAATACAGGGTTTTATTTGCTCATTTTTTTGGTCACCGTCGGTATCGTTCACTTTATTAGCACACAGAATGAACAGAAAGACGTTATTAGTTACGATAAGCTCCGACAGGCCTTAGTAGAGAAAAATGTGGATTCGGTCAATGTCAAATTTGACGGATATACATACTTGGTTCGTGGGAAATATAAAAATGCGCCCTTGCCGGATAAGAAAAATTTCGAGACTCGTGCGCCCTTTGACCAAGAAGTAATCCAGATGTTTGAAAAGGCTGAGGTTCCGAACATCACGATTGAGAAAATGGAAGGTGACAATGTTTGGATTAGCTTCCTTACCTCCATTATTCCGTTCGTCATTATTTTCATCCTGTTCTTCTTTTTACTGAATAACGCGCAGGGTGGCGGCGGTAAAGTCATGAATTTTGGAAAAAGCCGCGCCAGACTATATAACGAAGAGAAGAAGCGCGTTACCTTTGAAGATGTCGCGGGGGCAGATGAAGAGAAGCAAGAGCTGGTCGAGGTTGTAGAGTTTTTGAAGGATCCTCGTAAGTTCGCTGCTGTAGGCGCAAGAATTCCTAAGGGTGTATTGCTTAATGGACCTCCGGGAACAGGGAAAACCTTGCTTGCACGGGCTGTAGCTGGTGAAGCTGGTGTTCCGTTCTTCAGCATAAGCGGCTCGGATTTTGTTGAAATGTTCGTAGGTGTTGGGGCATCGCGTGTACGTGATTTGTTCGAGAATGCCAAGAAGAACGCACCATGTATTATTTTTATCGATGAGATCGATGCTGTAGGTCGTCAGCGTGGCGCAGGTTTAGGCGGCGGACATGACGAGCGTGAGCAGACATTGAACCAATTGCTTGTAGAAATGGATGGTTTCGGAGCTAACGAAGGCATTATTATTGTCGCCGCTACGAACAGACCTGATATTCTCGATCCGGCATTACTGCGTCCAGGACGCTTTGACCGTCAAATTACGGTTGACCGTCCAGATGTCAAAGGCCGTGAAGAAGTATTAAAAGTTCATGCTCGCAATAAGCCATTAAATAAAGATGTTAAGCTGGAATCGATTGCGCGTTATACGACCGGATTTACAGGCGCTGATCTGGAGAACCTGTTGAATGAAGCTGCGTTAATCGCCGCCAGACGTAACCGTAAAGATATTTCCATGGGTGAGCTGGACGAAGCTTTTGATCGTGTGGTTGTAGGTACCCAGAAGAAGAATCGTGTTATAAGTGAACGCGAGAAACGTATGGTCGCTTTTCATGAAGCCGGACATACGATTGTCGGATATCATATTGAAAACGCCGATATGGTCCATAAGGTAACAATCATCCCAAGAGGTCGCGCAGGCGGCTATGTGATGATGCTTCCTAAAGAAGGCGAAGACAAGATGATGAATACCAAAACCGAGCTGCTTGACAAGGTAACTGGATTGTTGGCAGGCCGTGTGGCGGAAGAGTTGTTCATCGGACAAATCGGTACAGGTGCCTATAGTGACTTCCAACGTGCGACTGGCATCGTTCGCAAAATGATTATGGAGTATGGTATGAGCGATAAGCTTGGACCGATGCAGTTTGGCAATGTACAGGGGCAAGTATTCCTGGGTCGTGATTTCGGACATGAGCAAAACTACAGTGATGCCATTGCTTACGAAATCGATCAGGAAATGCAAACCATTATCCGCAGTTGCTACGCGAAAGCGAAGGAAACATTGGAGAAATATGCGGATCAAGTACGACTCATTGCCGAGACATTATTGGTAAAAGAGATTCTGGAAAAGGATGAAATTATTCAACTCATCGATAACGGCAGTCTTGATGATGCTTCCGATGTGAGAATTAATATCCAAGGCCAGGAAACAACATCAGAAGCCAATAAGCTTGATTTTGACAAACATCCAATTGAAGAAGATCCGAATAAAGAATCTTAATTTACTGCGTTATACAAGCCGGCGGCATATTCATTGCTGTCGGCTTTGTTATTGCTAACGAGTCAAAAAAACGAGAACTGGACTCAAGCAGAGGGTATACGGAACCTGCTGCCGGATGTGCGAATAATTAGTTCATTTTGCATCTATTTAAGCATTGACACAGCCTGTGATGTTGTGTAAATTAGGTGTAAATCTTTAAACTTTATGTGAACATTTTCACATATTAATATCATTAAACCAATTGCAGCTCAAGAGAAAGGGAGGGTTTCTTATGGAAGCACTGGCATTGGAACGAAAAGAAGATCAAAAGCGCGAGTTAAAAGAACGAATCCTTCAGTTAAAGAAGGAACGTAACGCTATCATATTGGCTCATTATTATCAAAGAGATGAGATTCAGGAAGTTGCTGATTTTCGCGGTGATTCCTTTCTTTTGGCGCAGAAAGCAGCTACTACCGATGCTGACGTCATTGTATTTTGTGGTGTACATTTCATGGGGGAAAGTGCAAAGATACTGGCTCCCACCAAAACCGTGCTGATTCCCGATGAACGGGCTGGCTGTCCGATGGCAGATATGGTTAATGTAGACGGTCTCCGTGCACTTAAGAAACAGCATCCAAATGCTAAAGTTGTTGCTTATATCAATACGTCAGCTGATGTGAAATCAGAAACCGATATATGCTGTACATCGGCAAATGCCATTAAAGTGATCGAGTCGGTAGATTCCGATGAAATTATTTGGGTCCCAGACAAAAACCTGGGTGACTATGTTTCCAAATTTACGGACAAAAAAATGATTATTTGGGAAGGTTACTGCAACACCCATGACATGCTGACCGTTAAAGATGTAGAAGAGATGAGAGCGCAGTACCCCAATGCCAAATTTGTCGTGCACCCGGAGTGTCGTCCTGAAGTGGTTAAACTTGGGGATTTTGTGGGAAGTACTACAGCCATTATCAAATATTGCAAGGAATCAGAGCATCAAGAATTTATAGTAGGTACTGAGGATGGAACCGGGTTTCAATTAAGAGTAGACAGCCCAGACAAAAAGTTTCATTTTGCTACCAAATACCTGGTTTGCCCTAATATGAAAGTGAACAACTTGAAAAAGGTGGTACGCTGTCTGGAAACAATGCAGCCGCAAATTTATGTACCGCCGCATATTGCCGATCAAGCCAGAGCATCCTTGGAGCGCATGCTGCTAGTGAAGTAGCATGCGTTACTCTCTTTGTAGAAGAAAGTGAGCGTACTCATGATACCACGTTATTTAGTAGACTTTGATATCAGCAAGCTGCCTCAAGTTCATACCGATGTTATGGTGATCGGCGCTGGAATCGCCGGTCTTTTTACCGCTATCAAAGCAAGTGAAAAATATAGTGTGCTGATGGTAACGAAAAAATCGCTGCTCGATAGCAACACACGTTATGCTCAAGGTGGAATCGCCGCGGTTATAGCCGATGATGATTCGCCGGATTATCATCTACACGATACTTTGGTAGCTGGAGCAGGGCTGTGCTCTCATGAGGCTGTTGATGTACTGGTGCATGAGGGGCCGGCAGGCGTCAGGGATTTGATCAAGATGGGTACGCAGTTCGATCTGGAGGATGGAGCGTTTGCACTGACCAGAGAAGGAGCTCATAGTCACCGCCGTATTTTACATGCTCACGGGGATGCAACAGGAGCTGAAATCGTAAGATCCTTATCAGAGAAAACGAAGTTGGATCCGAATATTGAGGTTTGGGATGATCATTTTGTTATAGATTTGATAACCGAAAACGGGGAGTGTCTCGGTGCGCTGGTGCAAAAGCCGAGTGGTCAAAGGGTTTTTGTCAAAGCCAACGCAACGATTCTATGTACAGGCGGAGCGGGACAATTATTTCGGTACACTACCAATCCTGATATTGCTACAGGTGATGGGATCGCAATTGCTTACCGTGCAGGAGCACTTATTCAGGATGTTGAATTCATACAATTTCACCCGACAGCACTTTGTTACCCAGGAGCACCACGTTTTCTGATTTCCGAGGCTGTTCGTGGTGAAGGCGCTATCTTGCGCAATATTACAGGTGAACGATTTATGGAGAAATACCATCCACAGCTGGAGCTGGCGCCACGTGATGTCGTGGCAAGGGCTATCGTGAATGAGATGGAGCTGACGAGATCTACATTTGTTTATATCGATTTTACGCATGAGTCGGAAGAAACGGTGAAGCATCGTTTTCCAACCATATATGAGTTTTGTCTGAACTATGGTTTGGATTTGTCTTCGGACTGGGTCCCTGTTGCACCAGCAGCGCATTATATGATGGGCGGTGTGAAAACGGATCTTTACGGTGAAACCAAGGTGGCTCGCTTGTTTGCTTGTGGTGAAGTGTCGTCAACCGGGGTTCACGGGGCTAATCGTTTAGCCAGTAATTCACTATCTGAGGCGATTGTGTTCGGTCGGAGAATTTTGGAGCGTATTGACCAATTGTCTCCTTTGACTGCGAATCCATCTGTTCAGCAAGTAACGTCTCGTAATGAACACGCCAAACAGCCAATAGTTGAAAAGAAGCTAAAGCTGCAAAAAATTATGCTGCGGTATGCAGGACTAAAGCGTGAAGCCAAAGGGCTGGAGAAAGGCTATGAAGAACTGCGTCGCCAGCTATCCATCTTTGAATCTTGTTTGAACAAGCGCGAGGATTATGAGTTTGCCAATATGCTGACATGTGCGCTATTAACAACTGAGGCTGCTTTGATTAGGAAAGAAAGCCGCGGGGGACACTACAGGGATGATTTTCCGGAGAAGGACGATCTGAACTGGAGGAAGCATACGATATTCAGTCGGGAAGACGGGATTACGGAGGAGAAGATTGATGATGTTTGAGCTGCAGATGGATATTGTAAAGAAAAACCTTCAGCTGTGGCTGGAGGAAGATATTGGCATGGGTGATGTCACGACCATGACAACCATTCCCAAGGATCATCAATCTAAAGGTATTATTCATGTCAAGGAGTCTGGAATTATCGCTGGATTGCCGATCGCAGCAGCTGTGTTTACGCTTGTTGATCCCGAGCTTCGTTTTGTAGCGAAGGTTGAGGAAGGACAGGCTGTGGACAAGGGCTGTGTGTTGGCTGTGGTGACAGGCAATACCCGACATATTTTACTGGGTGAAAGGCTCGCTCTTAATCTGATGCAGCGTTTGTCGGGCATAGCTACCCGTACCAAGCAGTTTGTCGATGCTCTGCAAGGTTTGCCGGTCAGACTCGTGGATACTCGTAAAACAACTCCAGGTCATCGGCTGTTAGAAAAATATGCAGTGCGGGTCGGAGGCGGACATAATCACCGTTTTGGTCTGTATGATGCGGTTATGATCAAGGATAACCACATTAAAGGATCAGGGGGCATAACAGAAGCAATCCGTGCTGCCCGTGCTCAGATTCCTCATACAATGAAAATCGAGGTAGAAGTTGAGAGCAAAGAGCAATTGGAAGAGGCTTTACTGGCGCAGCCTGATATCATCATGCTGGACAATATGACAACAGATCAAATGCGAGAGGCCGTTATACGCATGAAATCAGTAGCACCGCATATTCTGATAGAAGCATCAGGATCCGTCAATTTGGATACAGTCGGTACCATAGCGCAAACTGGTGTTGATGTGATTTCGGTAGGTCGATTGACGTATTCGGTACAGTCGCTCGATATCAGTCTGGATCTGAACGCGCAAAAAGGGGTGCAAGCATGATTTTGGTGATTGACGTCGGTAATACGAATATCGTATTAGGTCTTTATGACGGAAAAAACTTGCTTCATGACTGGCGACTCAGCACTAATCGTGCTTCAACGGCTGATGAGTATGGAATGACGATGTATAATTTGTTCCAGCATGCCGGAATTAAGTTAGATCAGGTGGAGGGCGTCATTATTTCTTCGGTTGTGCCGCCTTTAATGTTTGTATTGGAGCAATTGTGTTTAAAATATGTTAAGAAAGCACCTCTGATTGTGGGTCCTGGTGTAAAGACAGGCTTAAATATTCGTTACGAAAACCCTCGCGAGGTAGGTGCAGACCGGATTGTCAATGCTGTTGCGGCTATTGAGATGTATGGTTCTCCCGTTATTGTTGTTGATTTCGGAACAGCAACGACCTTTGACTACATAGATGAGGCTGGACAATATATTGGTGGGGCGGTTGCGCCTGGTATCGGGATCTCTACGGAAGCCTTATATCAGCGAGCAGCCAAGCTGCCGAGA
This sequence comes from Paenibacillus baimaensis, assembly GCF_025567575.1. Classification (NCBI taxonomy): domain Bacteria; kingdom Bacillati; phylum Bacillota; class Bacilli; order Caryophanales; family Paenibacillaceae; genus Paenibacillus; species Paenibacillus baimaensis. The sequence goes on from NZ_JAOQIO010000088.1 coordinate 47,479, forward strand.
ATAGAGTTGGTTAAGCCCAAAAGCGTTGTGGGACGCAATACGGTAGCCTCTATGCAAGCAGGCATCATTTTCGGTTTTGCCGGGCAGGTTGATGGAATCGTTGATCGTATTCGCGAGGAATTTGCGACGAACCCCAAAGTTGTTGCAACCGGTGGGCTGGCTGAATTGATTTCCAAGGAGTCGCGTACCATTGAAACGACCAACCAATTATTGACCCTGCAAGGTCTGAGAATTATTTATGAACGCAACCAATAACTACAGCGATTATATACAATTACTTCAACACAGAAAGGGTAAGCGATGCAGGATCAATTGATTAGAGCTACAGCGATGGACGGAAAGGTCAGGGCGTTTGCTGTTCGTACCACTGGGATTGTGGAAGAATTAGGCAAGCGGCATGCGATGTCGCCCACAGCCATGGCCGCTTTAGGTCGGACGGTGTCAGCAGGCCTGATTATGGGAGCCATGCTTAAAGGTGATGAGCAGCTGACCATTATTGTGAAAGGCGGAGGGCCAATTGGTCAAGTTGTGGTAGATGCAAATGCCAATGGTGATGTTCGAGGTTATGTGGACAATCCTCAAGTGGATTTGCCGTTGAATCAGGTGGGCAAGTTGGACGTTTCCGGCGCTGTCGGTACGGAAGGTTTTTTGAATATCATTAAGGATTTGGGACTTAAGGAGCCTTACCGGGGAAGTATTCCATTAATATCAGGAGAGTTGGCCGAAGATTTTACTTACTATTTTGCCAAGTCTGAACAAACGCCATCCGCAGTAGCTCTTGGTGTGCTGGTAGATGTTGACTACTCGGTTATAGCTGCTGGTGGTTTTGTTATTCAACTGCTGCCAGGCTTGAGTGATGATGATATTTCCTTGATCGAGCTACAGCTTTCTCGCATTGAACCAATCACAACCTTATTAAGCCAGGGAATGGATCTTGAGGATATTTTGCATCGAATTCTTCCAGAGGTGCAGGTGCTTGGAGTAATGGATGTCAGGTTCCGCTGCAAATGCTCCAGAGAGAGGGTCGAGCAGACCTTGATTTCACTGGGACGTGAAGAGCTTGAATTGATGCTTCAGGAGGATGGGCAAGCGGAAGTTTCATGTCATTATTGTAATGAAGCCTATCTGTTTAATCGGGAAAATCTTGAAGGTCTTATCCAGGAGCTATAACCAGAAGTTTGAGCAAACGTCAGTTTTAGAGGTTGTTGTTCAAAAAGTCCCCTTTTGATCAGGAAGATGTACACGTTGCTTACTCGTGATTGCATCCTGCATTCAGGCTCGAAAACTTTGACTGCTCGGAGCAGAAAAGTCGACTTTTTGAACACGTACTTTATAGAAGAAATAGCTCAATCTACGGAGAGTGACCATACGAGGGGACTAGGAATGCGAAACATGAAGATATTGTGGGGAGTCAATGCACTGTTGCTGCTTGTCGTTGTCATCCTTTCCTCCGTAATATTTGCCGAATTGTTTAAGAAGCCTCCAACTACAATGAAGCCTGACCCGTCGGATCCCCGTGGGCGCGTGATCGCCAAACTGGGTGACAAAACGATTACAAGTGAGGATTTGAATCAGCAGTTATTGCAAAAACACGGTCGGGAATTGTTAGATCAAATGGTGGACCATGAAGTCGTTCGTATGGAAGGAAACGCGGAGGGCGTGACCGTCACCGAAGACGAGATAACAAAAGAATTAAAACGTATGCAGCAAGGGTATGATAGTGAAACGCAGTTTTATGAATCTATGCAAGAGCAGTTAGGTTTTACACCAGAATCACTAAGAACCGATTTGTTTAATAAATTGTTGCTGGAGAAGTTAGCAACCAAATCGATCACCATCACAGATGAGCAGGTTGATTCTTATATCAAGGCACACCCTGATGAATTTATTTCGCCCGTTCAGCTACGGCTTCAACAGATTGTTGTCGGCAGCAAGGAGCAAACGGATAAGGTAGCGGCAGATCTGAACAAAGGTATGGATTTTGCACAAGTGGCCAAGAACCGTTCGCTTGATGATTCAACACGCAACAAAGGTGGCGATCTGGGCTGGCTGGATGAGAATGATCCGTTTATGGCCCCCTCCATTATGAGCGCTGCCAAGAAGCTTAAAGTGGGTGAAGTCAGCAAACCGGTTCTTTTCAACGATAACTTTTATATCCTCAAGCTGAAGGAACTGAAGGAAGATTCCAAAGCCAAAAAGGATGAACTCAAGGAAATAGTAAGGAAAGAGATGGCACTACGAGAAGCACCACCTTTAAAAGATGTAATGCTCAAGCTTCGCGAGAGATGGAAGGTTAGCATTACATTTTAATCCAATTGGATATTGACAACCTCAGCACAGGTTGATAAGATAAGAACAGAATACCAACCAAAAAACTCGGATATTATTTATAACGATTCTAGGAGGAACTCGGCATGGCGAAATTAGTTCAAAGTATTACGGATTTAATTGGTGGCACTCCCTTGGTTAAATTAAATCGTGTTGTACCTGAAGGTAGTGCAGAGATCTATGTAAAGCTGGAATATCAAAATCCGGGAGCTAGTGTTAAGGACCGTATCGCGATTAGCATGATTGAGGTTGCTGAGAAAGAAGGCAAAATCAAACCTGGTGATACGATTATCGAGCCTACAAGTGGCAATACCGGAATTGGATTAGCTATGGTTGCTGCAGCAAAAGGATATAAGGCTATTCTTGTTATGCCAGAAACAATGAGCTTGGAGCGCCGTAATTTGCTTCGCGCTTATGGGGCACAGCTGGTGCTGACACCTGGGGCTGAGGGAATGAAGGGTGCAATTAAACGTGCGGAAGATCTTCAAGCCGAGAACCCGTCTTATTTTATTCCTCAACAATTTAACAACCCTGCCAATGTTAAGGTTCACACGGAAACGACAGGTCCTGAAATCGTGGAAGCTATTAATTCCCATGATGGCAAACTTGACGCTTTCATCTCAGGTATCGGTACAGGCGGAACGATTACAGGTGCAGGTGGCGTATTAAAAGAAAACTTCCCTAATATCAAGATTTATGCGGTTGAGCCAAGTGCGTCTCCTATTTTGTCTGGAGGTAAACCAGGTCCGCACAAAATTCAAGGAATCGGAGCCGGTTTTGTTCCGCAAATTTTAAATACGAATATTTATGACGAAGTCATTCAGGTTGATAACGAGGAAGCTTTTGAAACCTCTCGTCGTGTTGCCAAAGAGGAAGGTATTCTTGGTGGCATTTCTTCCGGAGCAGCTATCTTTGCAGCATTAAAAGTTGCCAAAGAACTCGGTCCTGGTAAGCGCGTAGTTGCCATTCTTCCGAGTAATGGTGAAAGATACTTAAGTACACCTTTGTATCAGTTCGAAGAGTAGTAGCATTGATAGAGCCCTTCAGTTCCTTGAGGGGCTTTTTTTCGTTGGGAATATACAGTATACTAAATCCTAACTTATATGACTACGTAGATAAAGGGGGGAAGCAGGTGTTTGTAACAACCTATAAGCAATGGAACGAATGGGCTGAGCATTACACGATGCTTCCTTATGTACAATCGTTTCCTTTGGAGAATGACCGTATACTTTCATGGGAGTATGCTTGGAAGGAAGCAAATCCGGGTTCTTTTGTATTGGAGAGCGGAAAAGGCGGACGCTACACGTTTCTTGGTCTTCAGCCAATTTCGGAAATTCGGGGGAAACACGATCACGCGATCATTAAGGATACAGATGGATCTGTCGTTGAACTCCATGGGTCTCCACTGGAGCTGGTTCATCGATGGATGAAGCCATTCCTCTCCCCTGTCGTCGACGAGGCACCGAAGTTTCTGGGTGGTTGTGTTGGTTTTTGGGGATATGATGTGGTCCGTTCACTTGAGAAGCTTCCTGAGACGTCTGTGGACGATTTGGACATTCCCGACTATGCTTTTGTCCGATTTGATCAGGTATGGATCATCGACCACGAGAAACGGGAGCTGTATTGCTCATCTTCTCATAAGTGGATCCCATCTGCGAGCAGCCCTGACGAACTAGAGCAGCTTTACAGCCAGGCGGCATCAGATACGTATCGGATGAAAGAAATATGGGACCGGATAGCTGCAATCAATAGTGAGGACGATACACTGCGCACTAGAGACATGATGCTGAAGCAAATGGACAATGATCAGCTTCGTATTGATGTTGAGTCTATTGAAGGCATTAAGGCAGATTTCCCACGGGAAGCTTATATCCATGCCGTCAATGCAATCAAGGATTACATTAGTGCGGGGGATGTGTTTCAAGTTAATTTGTCCGTCCGTCAACATAAGCAGCTCACTCAAAGTCCTGAGGAGATTTATGAATGGCTGCGAGTAATCAATCCGTCACCTTATATGGCTATGATGCGATTTGACGATTTTCAGCTCGTATCGGGCTCGCCAGAGCTTCTGGTGCAGTTGGAAAGTGGTGTGGTCAGAGCACGTCCGATTGCAGGCACAAGACCTCGCGGCAAAAACGCTGAGGAGGATCGTAAGCTGGCAGACGAGTTGATTCATCATGAAAAAGAGCGGGCCGAGCATATTATGCTGGTTGACCTGGAACGCAACGATCTGGGTCGCATTTCGACTTATGGAACAGTGAAGGTCAAGGATTTTATGGTCATTGAATATTACTCTCATGTGATGCACATTGTATCTCAGGTTGAGGGGCAATTAGCGGAAGGCAACGGGGCCTTTGAGGTTATTGCTGCCAAATTTCCCGGGGGAACGATTACGGGTGCTCCCAAAATTCGCACCATGCAAATTATTGAAGAATTGGAGCCTGTCCGCCGCGGTCCTTACACGGGCTCGATCGGATGGATTGACTATAATGGAAATATGGAATTCAACATTGTGATCCGTACCCTGGTTGTTGTGGATGGTATAGGCTATGTACAAGCAGGTGCAGGCATTGTCATTGATTCGATCCCAGAGAAAGAATATATGGAATCGATCAACAAAGCGAAGGCGTTATGGAAAGCAATACAATATAGTGAAGTAAACGTTCAAAATCCGGTGTGAAGGTGAGGGGAATACGATGATTCTAGTAATTGATAACTACGATTCGTTTACGTATAATTTGGTGCAATATTTGGGTGAGCTTGGCGAGCAGGTCGAGGTGCGCCGTAATGATGAGATTGATCTGGATGGTATCGAGGCGTTGAAGCCGGATCATATTTTAATTTCTCCAGGCCCTTGTACGCCGAACGAAGCAGGTATTAGTCTGGCCTTAATCGAGCGGTTTAAAGGTGAAATTCCAATTTTGGGCGTATGCCTGGGGCACCAGTCGATTGGACAAGTATTCGGAGGCGATGTTATTCGTGCCGAGCGGTTGATGCATGGCAAAACCTCTCCGATTCTTCATGACGGTAAAACCTTGTTTAAAGGTTTACCTTCGCCCTTTACGGCTACCCGTTATCATTCCTTAATCGTAAAAAGAGAAACATTGCCGGATTGTCTGGAAATTAGCGCGGAAACAGCCGAAGGTGAAATTATGGGATTGCGGCATAAGGAGTATCCTATCGAGGGTGTGCAGTTTCATCCTGAATCCATTATCACAGATCACGGATTGCAAATACTGAAAAACTTTTTGCAGGAAACAGGAGTCAAGCAAGCGTGAAGATCTATATCAACGGTCGTGTGACGAACGAACAAGAGGCCATGGTATCGGTTTACGACCATGGTTTTTTATACGGTATCGGATTGTTTGAAACGTTCCGCACGTATGAGGGCCAGCCCTTTTTGTTGGAAAAGCACAAAACACGCCTGTATGCAGGCTGTGAACAACTAGGGATTGCTTATCAAACCGAAGCAGGGCAATGGGAGCAAGTCGTTCATAGTCTGCTGGAAGCTAATGGGCTGAAGGATGCTTATATAAGATTCACAGTAACAGCGGGACAGGAAGCATTGGGTTTACCCATGGGCTCTTACGCAGAACCTTCTGTAATTGTCTACATCAAGCCGCTTCCTCCACACAATGAACAGCAGGACCATTACGGGAAATCGCTGCAGCTCCTGCAGCTGCCAAGAAACACGCCCGAAGGTCCTGTACGTCTCAAGTCCTTGCATTTTATGAACAACATCTTGGCCAAGCGTGAGCTTCAGCAGTATCCTTGGGCTGACGGGGCTGAAGGTCTTCTTGTGGATGGACAAGGGCGCATAGCGGAAGGGATTGTCAGCAACGTATTTTTTGCGAAGCACGGACGTTTGTACACGCCATCCTTGGCAACCGGAATATTACCGGGAATTACGCGTGCTTTTGTAATCAGTCTGGCTGAAGCGGCTGGGGTATCCGTAGAGGAAGGTTTGTATGATTGGAACACAATGCGTGAAGCGGACGAAGTATTCATTACGAATTCTATCCAGGAGATCGTACCGATTACGAAGCTGTTTGATCCTACAGGACAGCAAACAATGGTGAGTAACGGAATGATTGGCGACATGACTGGGCGTCTGCTGCAGATATATAGACAGCGCACAATAGCGGTAATATAAAGGATGAATAAGATGGAACTATCACATAAACGAGGTATTGAGGTCGATTGCCGTGGAGTCACACTGGATTTGCGCAATCGAACGGCGATTATGGGGATTTTAAATGTGACCCCGGATTCGTTCAGCGATGGAGGTTTGTACGTTGGCGTGCAAGCAGCGGTAGAGCAGGCAAAACGGATGGTTGATGCAGGCGCCGATATGATTGATATTGGTGGAGAATCAACCCGTCCGGGTTCAGCTATAGTAACCCTTGAGCAAGAGCTGCAGCGAGTTATTCCTGTTGTAGAGGCGCTGATAGAAGCCGGCATCACGGTTCCTTTATCCGTAGACACGTACAAAGCAGAGGTTGCCCGGGAAGCTCTCGCAGCGGGTGCGCATGTTTTGAATGATATTTGGGGCTTGAAAAGAGAACCGGAAATGGCTCAATTAGCGGCACAATACGGATGCCCTATTGTGATTATGCATAATCGGAATGAAGCTGTGTATGATGATTACATTCCTGATGTTATTGAAGACTTGCTGCAGAGTATTCGCTTGGCGCATGCTTCTGGTATTCGGGACTCACAGATCATACTCGATCCAGGCATCGGCTTTGCCAAAACATACGAGCAGAATTTACAGCTGATGAATGAGCTGCATCGAATTGTCGCTATTGGTTATCCTGTTTTACTAGGGACTTCAAGAAAAAGCATGATTACTCGAACGCTGGGGCTTCCTCCGAATGATGTACAAGAAGGAACCGCGGCCACAGCCTGCATGGGGATTCATCAGGGCTGCTCGATCATTAGAGTCCATGATGTATTGGAAATGAAACGTGTCGCATTGATGATGGATACGATGCTAAATCATAAGGGAGGAACAAGCATTGGATAAAATCATCATGACGGGTTTGCAATTTTATGGCTATCACGGTGTGTTTCCAGAAGAGAACAAGCTCGGTCAACGCTATCAGGTGGATGTCGAGCTGATGCTGCCGCTTGATAAGCCCGGTCGAAGTGACCGTGTTGAGGATACTGTGAATTATGCTGAAGCTTATGAGATCATTCGCAATATCGTGGAAGGACAGGTATTTAAGCTCATTGAAGCGCTGGCAGAGGAAATTGCGGCTGTACTGCTGCGAACGTACGCGAGTATCTTTGAAGTGACTGTACGAGTACTGAAGCCGCATCCGCCAGTGAAAATGTTTTTTGATGGTGTCAAGGTTGAAATTCACAGAAAGCGGGTATAACTTTATGGGCTCTCAGCTGCCATGTTGTGCATACCTTGCACTTGGCTCCAATATGGGTGATCGGGAACGGTATCTGGAGGATGCCATTCAATGCCTCGATAATCACGAACATATTTACGTCTCCGGACGTTCACACATATATGAAACCGAGCCTGTTGGTTATGTGGATCAGGATGCTTTTTTGAATATGGTAATTGAGGTAGAAACTCGACTATCGGCACAGGAGCTATTTGCTGTTATGCTAAGTATAGAAAATAAGCTCGGTCGTATAAGAGAGATTCGTTTCGGACCACGAACGATCGATTTGGATTTATTGCTGTATGATGATCTTTCACAGGAAGATCCACAGCTCATTTTGCCGCACCCGCGAATGACAGAGCGGGCGTTTGTATTGGTACCCCTGGTCGAGGTTATGCAGCAGAGACACTCCAGGCAAGCGGATGAGTGGGCTGGGCGGTTGGATCAGGTGGATGGGAAGGAGGGTGTCAGAGTATGGAATCCTATGCAATAGCACAACGCATTCGCGCTTTTCGTAAGCTGAAGGGCTTTACACAGACGGAACTGGCTGATCAATTGGATGTATCGATTGCTGTTCTGGGAGCTATTGAAAGAGGAACACGAAGCCCAGACGCACAGATTATTAGTAAAATATCCGAAGTACTCGGGATTGACCCGGAAGAGCTTTTTCCAACTGCAAAATAAGCAAGAATTGAAAGGAGGTACTATAATGTTGAAAATAGGAAATGTCGTCGCACCCAACCAAGTCGTATTAGCACCTATGGCAGGGGTCTGCAATCCGGCTTTTCGGCTGATCGCCAAGGAATTCGGCTGCGGGTTGGTATGTGCCGAAATGGTAAGTGACAAAGCCATTATTCATGGTAATCATCGTACGATGGATATGCTGTTTGTAGATGATCGTGAAAAGCCACTCAGTCTGCAAATTTTTGGTGGAGATACAGAAACGCTGGTGGAAGCGGCAAAGCACGTGGATCGTCATACGAATGCCGATATTATTGACATCAACATGGGCTGTCCCGTTCCCAAGATAACGAAGTGTGAGGCTGGAGCCCGTTGGCTGCTCGATCCATCGAGAATTGAAGAGATGATCACAACCGTCGTGAAGGCCGTAAGTAAGCCGGTTACAGTGAAGATGCGGATCGGTTGGGACGATGAGCATATATATGCGGTGCAAAATGCCAAAGCTGTCGAAAATGGCGGTGGTTCTGCTGTATCTGTACATGGTCGGACACGTGTACAAATGTATACGGGACACGCCAATTGGGATATCATCCGAGAAGTTAAGCAGGCGGTGTCGATTCCTGTCATCGGGAATGGCGATGTGACAACACCTGAGGATGCCAAGCGAATGCTGGATGAAACTGGTGTCGATGGTGTTATGATCGGGCGGGCTGCGCTCGGTAATCCGTGGATGCTGTACCGGACCATTCAATACTTGACCAAGGGAGAGCTGCCTCCAGAGCCAACAGGTCAGGAAAAAATTCGCATTGCGATTTTGCATATGGATCGATTGGTAGCACTCAAAGGTGAGCATGTTGCCGTTAAGGAAATGCGTAAGCATCTGGCCTGGTATCTGAAAGGTTTACCGGGTGGAGCACGGGTGAAGGACATCGTTATGGAGACTACCAAGCGAGATATCATGGCTGGCGTGCTGGAGGAATTTGTTGCTTCATTGGACAATACCGATTCCCAGGATGGAATGCCGATTATGCGACAATTGGTCTAAAAGTTGTAGGTTTGGCTTAGATTGACATTTGTATAGGCTTGCAATATAATCAGTCAATAGTCATCCTCATGAGATATTAGTCATTAAGATTAAGATGGTCAACATATGATTAACAGTGAATTCATACTCCATGAATACGCTCATAATACGGGAATTTTTCACATGAAAGGGGATCGTTACCGTGGCCGAGAAAGAAGTCATCCTCACGCAGGAAGGTTTAAAAAAGCTAGAAGACGAACTGGAGCACTTGAAATCGGTCAAACGCCGTGAAGTGGCGGAACGGATCAAAGTGGCAATTGGATACGGCGATATCAGTGAGAACTCTGAGTATGAGGATGCCAAGAATGAGCAGGCTTTTATTGAAGGCAGAGTCATTACTTTAGAAAAAATGCTGCGTAACGCACGTATTATTAATAACGCTGATGTGAACACAGATACGGTCAGTGTCGGAGCCATTGTAACGCTGAAGGATTTGGAATTTGGTGAAACCGTTGAGTATAATATTGTGGGTACAGCAGAGGCTGATCCATTCAACAATAAAATTTCCAATGAAAGTCCTGTAGGTAAGGCTATTCTCGGCAAACCCAAAGGAACTAAAGTGGATATTAATGTTCCCGCAGGAACGATTCAGTACGAAATCATTGATATTAAGAAGTAAGATGTGGAAAGCAAGTTGAAATCGATACGGTTTTTATACAAGTAAAAAGCTTCCTCTGGAAGCTTTTTTAATGTAAGAAGAATGATGGATAAGGGGCTGGGAGCACGATGTCAGAAGAACAAGAGTTTAATGAATTACTGCAAATACGGCGTAACAAGCTGGATGAACTGCGGGGCCTGGGTGTTGACCCGTTTGGTCAAAAGTATGATGTTACCCATCACGCAGGCGAATTACTGCAAGCCTATGACAATTTAACTCATGAAGAATTGGATGCACAACCCATAGAGGTTAGTCTAGCAGGACGTATTATGCAAAAGCGCGGCATGGGTAAAGCAGGTTTTGCCCATATTCAGGATATTTCCGGTAAAATTCAATTGTATGTACGTCAAGATGCACTGGACGCTGTACAGTACCAGGCCTTTAATTTACTCGATATCGGAGATATCATCGGCGTACAAGGGACTGTATTTAAAACCAAAACAGGTGAGCTCTCCGTCAAAGTGAACAATGTCGTCGTGCTTTCCAAATCGTTATTGCCGCTTCCGGACAAGTTCCATGGCTTAAAGGATGTGGAACTTCGTTACCGTCAGCGTTATGTGGATTTGATTATGAATCAGGAAGTTCAGGCTACCTTTATTCAGCGTTCGAAAATAATTCAGTCTATGCGCAGATATTTGGATTCCCACGGATATTTGGAAGTGGAAACGCCGACCTTGCACTCGATAGCAGGTGGCGCGGCTGCGCGCCCTTTTAATACGCATCATAATGCGTTGGACATGCAGCTTCATTTGCGTATCGCCATTGAGCTTCATCTGAAACGTTTGATTGTTGGCGGTATGGAAAAGGTGTACGAGATTGGACGTGTATACCGTAATGAAGGGACTTCGACTCGCCATAATCCAGAATTTACGATGATTGAGCTCTATGAAGCGTATGCCGATTATTTGGACATCATGAAGCTGACTGAGACTTTGATTGCACATATTGCTCAGGAAGTGCTGGGTTCAACCAAGATCCAGTATCAAGGACAGGAAATTGATCTGACTCCGGAATGGAGACGCGTTTCCATGGTTGATGCCATTAAAGAGGTTGTTGGCGTTGACTTTAGCAAGCATATGACTGATGAGGAAGCACACCAATTGGCTAAGGAGCATAAGGTTCATGCTGAACCGACAATGACATTTGGTCATATTGTGAATCAATTCTTTGAAGCATTTGTAGAAGAAACTTTGATTCAGCCTACTTTTGTGTATGGCCATCCTGTCGCGATTTCTCCTTTAGCCAAAAAGAATGCTCAGGACCCGCGGTTTACTGATCGATTTGAGCTGTTTATTGTGGCACGTGAGCATGCGAATGCATTCACTGAGTTGAATGACCCTATAGATCAACGTGAACGTTTTGAATCGCAATTGATTGAGCGTGAGCAAGGCAATGATGAGGCACATGAGATGGATGAAGACTTCCTACGCGCGCTGGAGTATGGAATGCCACCTACAGGCGGACTTGGTATCGGAATTGATCGACTTGTCATGCTGCTCACAGATTCCCCATCGATTAGGGATGTCTTATTATTTCCTTCGATGCGCGAACGCCAAGGCGAATAAGTTTCTTTGATATAAAATGATTACGACGCATCTCCTTTTGGGAGGTGCGTTTTTACATTTTTTTTGATTAGTTGGGCATACTGAGATAGCTGAAAAATAGTTGTTGCAATTTTCTTGTCGATTTGTTATATTACTTTTTGTCGCTTCGAGGGCAAGCTTTTCTGGTCATGGTGAGAAACATATAATGATAAAAAAAGTACTTGCAATGAAGCTGGCGAATGTGCTATATTGATCAGGTCGCTTTTGACGGAATGTCGAAAATGATCGAAAAGAATTGTCCTTTGAAA
>NZ_JAOQIO010000012.1:0-59188 GCF_025567575.1 Paenibacillus baimaensis
AAAAGGCTATTTTTTGTTTTGCACTTATAGAATAAAACAGTCCGAAAAGCGGAAAATAAAATGATGCAGCTCCCAGTTGCAAATTATCAGAAAACTGCTATAATAAAGTCAAAGTCAAAGAAAGTCAAAGTCAATTTACTTCTCGTAAGGAGGTCGAATTGATGCGTAATGTCTCGGAAGTCATCGAGCAATACCTGAAAAGTATTTTGCAGCTAAGCGATGAAGGCGTAGTAGATATACAACGTAACGATTTGGCGGATCAATTTGAATGTGTTCCTTCTCAAATTAATTATGTCATCAGTACCCGGTTTACATTGGAAAAGGGTTATATTGTAGAGAGCAAGCGCGGCGGCGGCGGCTATATCCGTATTCAAAAAATCGAGCTGAACGCTCACGGGTCTGTTCTCGATCTTATTTTCAAAACGATTTGCTCACAGATCGATCAAGGGACCTCAGAGGGCTTGCTATATCAGTTGGAGGAGAGCGGGTATATTACGACAAGAGAAGCAGCGATGATGAGAGCAGCGATCTCTAGAGACGTTCTCCAGCTGAAGCTGCCTCTCCGTGATGAGATCCGAGCCAAGATTTTAAAAGCCATGCTGATTTCCTTGTTGAGCAAATAAGGAGGGATTCCAATGATTTGTCAGGAGTGCGGCAAGAAACAGGCAACACTGCATTTCACCAAAATTCTTAATGGGGAAAAAACGGAGTTTCACATTTGTGAATCATGCGCAAGAGACAAGGGGGAATTAATCCCCGGGACACCGAATGGATTTTCGATTCATAATTTACTCTCAGGGCTGCTGGATTTCGATCCTGCCAGTCAAGGGTTAACCCCTAAAGCTCAGCCAAGCCGTTGTGAGAATTGTGGGTTAACGTACAGCCAGTTCAGCAAAGTAGGCAGATTTGGCTGCAGCTCTTGTTATAAATACTTCGATGAGAAGTTAGATCCTTTATTTAAACGAGTTCACGGTAGTACGGTTCATACCGGAAAGGTTCCTAAACGTTCAGGTGGGTTAATAAAGCATAAGCGGGAAATCGAATGCTTGAAGAAAGAGCTTTTGCATCGAATTGAAAATGAAGAGTTCGAACAAGCAGCTGAACTTCGGGATGAGATTCGCAATTTGGAGAAAAAAGTACTAGAAGGATAAGTTTAGTTCCTTTGAGCAGGCAGGAGGCAAGCTTATGGTAACAAATCGTTTTACGGAACAAGCCTTAAGTGATTGGATGAAGGGTGAAAGCCCCGACTCAGATATCGTAATCAGCAGCAGAGTACGTATTGCCAGGAACCTGCAGTCGCATCCCTTTCCTATGCTTTCGACAAGTGATCAGTCCAAGGAAGTGTTGGACCTGTTAACGGGCCTTCTGCAGAATGAGGAATTGCGAACCATTAGTGATTTCTCGATACTGAACTTGGACGAATTGGATGAGCTTGAGAAGCGAGTACTGGTTGAAAAACATTTGATCAGTCCCGCCTTAGCCAATGAATCGCGTAACGGGGCCGTTATTCTAAGTGACAACGAATCGATCAGCATCATGCTGAATGAAGAAGATCATTTACGAATACAATGCTTGTGTTCTGGGTTCCAGATTCAGGAAGCGTGGGATTTGGCGAATCAGCTGGACGATGTTTTTGAAGAACAGCTGAACTATGCTTTTGATGAAAAACGCGGTTATTTGACCAGTTGTCCGACGAACGTTGGTACTGGAATCAGGGCATCGGTAATGATTCATTTACCTGCTTTAGTGATCACCCAGCAGATTAACCGAATTTTGTCAGCCATTACACAGGTAGGTTTGGCTGTACGTGGTCTGTATGGTGAAGGCAGCGAGGCTTTGGGCAATCTGTTCCAAATTTCCAATCAGATTACTTTAGGTCAATCAGAGAAGGAAATTATCGATAATTTATGTGGGGTAGTCATCCAGCTTATCGAGCATGAACGCGGAGCCAGAGAGAAGCTTCAGCTCGAGATGAAGGCGAAGCTGGTGGATCGCGTGAGTCGATCTTTTGGCATCATGTCTTATGCCGCGATTATGGACTCCAAGGAAGCTGCTCAGCGACTTTCGGATGTTCGGCTTGGTATTGATTTGGGTATTATCAAAAATGTCCCCATGCAAGTCATGAACGAGCTTATGGTCATGACACAGCCAGGCTTTTTGCAGCAGCATGCAGGAGAAAAGTTAAGTTCTGAAGAAAGAGATATACGAAGGGCACAGCTCATTCGGGAGAGGCTCACACCCGAGTAGCGCAGCAATGGGGCGTTATGCTAAGGTGTAAGTAATTTTCTTATTTTATAACAGAAAGGTGTGTTATATATGATGTTTGGAAGATTTACGGAACGTGCGCAGAAAGTACTGTCTTTAGCTCAAGAGGAAGCTGTTCGTTTGGGCCATAATAATATCGGTACGGAGCATATCTTGCTTGGACTTATCCGTGAAGGCGATGGCATAGCGGCCAAAGCACTGATAGCTTTGGGACTTGGCTTGGAGAAGATTCAAGACGAAGTGGAAGCTTTGATAGGCCGGGGTCAAGAGCAGCCGACCAACATTGCATACACACCACGTGCCAAGAAAGTTATAGAGCTGTCCATGGATGAAGCACGCAAGCTTGGTCATACTTATGTTGGAACAGAACATATCCTGCTTGGTCTTATTCGTGAAGGTGAAGGTGTAGCCGCGCGAGTATTGAATAATTTGGGTGTGAGCTTAAATAAAGCGCGTCAGCAAGTTCTGCAATTACTGGGCAGCAGTGAGACTGTAACAACAAGCCATGCCAATACGGTAAATGTAAACACGCCTACGTTGGATGGTTTGGCTCGCGATCTGACTGCTTATGCGAAGGAAGGCCATCTGGATCCGGTTATCGGAAGAAGCAAAGAAATCGAACGTGTTATTCAGGTGTTGAGTCGTAGAACCAAAAACAACCCTGTTCTTATAGGTGAGCCTGGAGTCGGGAAAACAGCGATTGCTGAAGGCTTGGCTCAAAAAATTATTAACAACGAAATTCCGGAAACCCTTCGTGATAAACGTGTTATGACACTCGATATGGGATCTGTAGTAGCAGGTACTAAATACCGTGGTGAATTTGAGGATCGTCTTAAAAAAATCATGGATGAAATTCGTCAAGCGGGCAATATCGTACTGTTCATTGATGAGCTTCATACCTTGATTGGAGCTGGTGGCGCTGAAGGTGCTATCGATGCATCCAACATTCTAAAACCGGCTCTGGCTCGTGGAGAGCTTCAATGCATCGGTGCAACGACGCTGGATGAGTACCGTAAGTACATTGAGAAAGATGCTGCTTTGGAAAGACGGTTCCAGCCTATCACCGTAGATCAGCCTTCACCAGAAGAAGCGATCCAAATTTTGTACGGCTTACGTGACCGCTACGAGGCCCATCACCGTGTGAAAATTACGGATGAAGCAATTGTGCAAGCTGTTCAATTATCGGATAGATACATCCCAGACCGTTTCCTTCCGGATAAAGCAATCGATTTGATGGATGAAGCAGGCTCCAGAGTGAGACTTCGCTCGTACACGGTACCACCGGATTTGAAAAAGCTGGAGAGCAAGCTGGAGGATGTGCGCAAAGAAAAAGATGCTGCCGTACAGAGCCAAGAGTTTGAAAAGGCTGCTTCGCTGCGTGATACCGAGCAAAAAATGCGTGAGGAACTGGATTCCACGAAGAACGAATGGAAAGAAAAGCAAGGAAGTACAGATTCCGAGGTGACTCCTGAGGATATCGCTCAGGTTGTAGCAAGCTGGACGGGTATTCCGGTCCTCAAGCTGGCTGAAGAAGAAACCGAACGCCTGCTCAAAATGGAATCCATTTTACATGATCGTGTCATCGGTCAAGAAGAAGCTGTAAAAGCTGTAAGCCGCGCGATACGTCGTGCGAGAGCAGGACTTAAGGATCCGAAACGTCCGATTGGATCATTCATCTTCCTGGGACCTACAGGTGTAGGTAAAACCGAGCTGGCACGTGCGTTAGCGGAATCGTTGTTTGGTGATGAGAATGCGGTCATTCGGATTGATATGTCCGAGTATATGGAGAAGCATTCGACTTCACGTCTGGTAGGGGCCCCTCCAGGATATGTAGGCTATGAAGAAGGCGGTCAGCTTACCGAGAAAGTACGCCGCAAGCCTTATTCCGTAGTACTGCTGGATGAGATTGAAAAAGCGCATCCTGAAGTATTCAACATTTTACTTCAAGTGTTGGAGGATGGACGTTTAACGGATTCCAAGGGTCGTACAGTCGACTTCCGTAACACGCTGATTATTATGACCTCAAACGTTGGGGCAGATGTAATCAAGAAAAATTCTTCACTTGGGTTCACCGCTAACCAGGATGCAGGTAAAGATTATAGCAACATGAAGGATAAGGTAATGGGCGAGTTGAAGAAAAGCTTCCGTCCTGAATTCCTGAACAGAATCGATGAAACCATCGTATTCCATTCCTTGGATGAGCAGCATATCGGTCAAATTGTGACATTGATGGCAGCTGACCTGAGCAAGCGTCTTAAGGAACAGGATGTTGATTTCATCCTCACCGACAAAGCCAAAGCTTTTCTGGCCAAAGAAGGATACGATCCGACATATGGAGCAAGACCGCTTCGTAGAGCGATCCAAAAACATATTGAAGACCGTCTTTCCGAGGAACTGCTCCGCGGCACGATAGTTAAAGGTAATTCATTGGTAATCGATGAAAAAGATGGAGCGCTGACCGTAGCTCAGTCTTAATAAGACAGATACTTTTTGAACAATGAGTTTATTAAAAAGCGAGAGCATCTTTCCTTCGATACACAGGAGGAAGGGTGCTTTTTTCTTTATCAGAGTAGGGTTTTCATTACTTGTGCAAAATGGTAAACTTTGATGGATACGATTATAATAAAGCTAACAATTGAAATCAGCAGGGAGATTACAGATGGCTAAGCAAAAAACAAAATTCTGCTGCCAGGAATGCGGATACGATTCGCCCAAATGGTTAGGAAAGTGTCCGGGTTGTCAAGCTTGGAATACGTTTGTAGAAGAGATAGAAACCATATCCAAAACACAGATGACACATTCTTCTTTACTCCATACGAAAGAAAAGGCAATATCGATCATAAATATAAAAAGTGGAGAGGAACAGCGCATCCTAACGGGTAATAAAGAGTTGAACCGTGTACTGGGAGGAGGCTTGGTTCCCGGTTCCTTGCTTCTGGTTGGTGGTGACCCTGGTATTGGTAAATCAACGCTGCTGCTGCAAACCTCGCATGATCTGACGCAGGTGGGAAAAAAAGTTCTTTATGTTTCCGGAGAAGAATCGATACGCCAAACCAAGCTTCGTGCTGATCGGTTGAATGCGTCCTCGGAAATGCTGTATGTACTTTGTGAAACGAACCTGGAGCTGATAGAGGAGTCCATTGCAGAGGTTCAACCGGACTTTCTGGTTATCGATTCGATCCAAACGGTATACCATCCGGCTGTAACCTCGGCACCTGGAAGTGTATCCCAAGTTAGAGAATGCACAGGCCATTTTATGCGAATTGCCAAAATCAAAGGTATTGCCACGGTGCTCGTGGGTCATGTTACTAAGGAAGGGGCAATTGCCGGCCCGCGGATGCTCGAACATATGGTCGATTGTGTTCTCTACTTTGAAGGAGAACGGCACCACTCCTATCGGCTTCTCCGTGCGGTGAAAAACCGGTTTGGATCAACGAACGAAATCGGTATTTTTGAGATGCGGGAAACCGGCTTGGTTGAGGTAAGCAATCCGTCGGAGCTATTTTTATCGGAACGGCCGCTTGGGGTCGCCGGCTCTACGGTTGTCGCCAGCATGGAGGGAACGAGACCCGTGCTTGTGGAACTTCAGGCTCTCGTATCGTCAACGAATTTTCCTTCACCGCGGCGGATGGCTACAGGCATCGATCATAATCGTCTCGCTTTAATTATCGCAGTTTTGGAAAAACGTATGGGCATGTTTTTGCAAAATCAGGATGCCTATGTCAATGTTGCCGGTGGCATTAAGCTGGATGAACCTGCTGTTGATTTGGCCATAGCGGTCAGTATCGCCTCCAGTCTCAGAGACCAGCCAACACAACCTTTTGATGTCGTATTTGGCGAAGTCGGGTTAACGGGTGAGGTACGCGGAGTTTCCCGTGTCGATCAGCGAGTCAGGGAAGCTGAGAAGCTTGGTTTTCGCAGAGTAATAGTCCCTGAGAAAAGCCTGAAGGGCTGGACACCGCCCACGGGTATAGAAATCATAGGCGTAAACACAGTATCAGAAGCATTAAAAGCAGCACTAGGATAGATGTTAAAACAGGGCCGGCAGGGAGGAACAACATGAGCAAGGAAGAAGTAAAGAGAGATGTAATGAACCAGCTATTGCAATTAGTTGCGCCAGGCACTGCTTTTAGAGCTGGGCTCGACAATGTGCTTAGTGCCAAGACCGGAGCCTTGATTGTTGTAGGCTACAGTCCGGAAGTGATGGAACTGGTTGACGGCGGTTTTTCGATTAATTGTGATTTTTCTCCCAACTATTTATATGAACTGGCCAAGATGGACGGAGCGATCATTCTTAGTGAAGATGTTAAAATGATTTTGTATGCCAATACCCAGCTGATACCCGACTCCACCATTTCTTCCTCTGAGACGGGGATACGGCATCGTACGGCTGAACGTGTAGCGAAGCAAACCTCCAAGCTTGTGGTATCCATATCACAGAGACGTAACGTAATCACCCTGTATCAAGGAAATCTGCGCTATTCGTTAAAAGATATAGGCGTTATTCTTACCAAAGCTAATCAAGCGATTCAGACGCTGGAAAAATATAAATCGGTGCTTGACCAGGCTCTGACCAACCTGGGCGCCTCTGAATTTGAAGAACTGGTTGCGCTGCATGATGTGACCAATGTTATTCAACGAGTTGAGATGGTGCTGCGAATCAAGGCTGAAATCAAGCGATACATTGTGGAGCTTGGAACCGAAGGAAGACTCATCAGCATGCAGCTTGAAGAGTTAGTAGGTACAATTGAATACGATGCTTATTTGCTGCTCAAGGATTATGTGAAGGATTTGAATGAGGACAAAATCAAGGATTTGACCAACAGCCTCAAACGGTTGGCATCCGAAGAGATGCTTGACCATTATCACGTGGCTCGACTGCTCGGCTATCCAACTGCCAGCAACAGCGCTGAAGAAACCGTTTCCCCAAGGGGCTATCGTGTGCTGCACAAGATTCCTCGGATGCCCTCTACGATCATTCAAAATGTTGTGGAACGGTTTGGACGTCTCCCTCATTTGATGATGGCAACGATCGGCGAATTGGACGAAGTGGAAGGAATTGGAGAGGTTCGGGCAAGGACAATCAAAGAAGGTTTGAAAAGAATCAAGGACCAAGTATTCATTGACAGACACATTTAGCTTGCAAACAATCAGTGGGTGCCTTAATATAGTAAGAAGTATTAGGGTAAAGTAAAACCAGAGGTGGACAAAACATGCTGACAAAATCTCTTCCCAATATTTTCACAATAGGAAATCTATTTTTGGGAATTATCGCGATCATTCTCGTTTTCAATAAGCAACCGGACTTAGCTGCTATTATGGTAATCATTGCCATGCTTCTGGATGGTTTGGATGGACGAGTTGCTCGAGCGTTGAACGTACAAAGTGAATTTGGTAAAGAATTGGATTCCCTATCCGATGTCATTTCGTTTGGTGTAGCACCGGCTTTTATTATGTATGTTGTGGCTTTTACAGAATTGAATGCCGCGACAGCCTGGATTGCAACTGCAGCTTTTCCAATTTGTGGTGCACTTCGTCTGGCACGGTTTAACGTGATTGCGGGTACTCCCGGTTATTTTATCGGCTTGCCGATTCCGGCTGCTGGTGGTGTCTTGTGTACATTGGCGCTCTTTCACAATGAATTAAATACGTTTGTACTCGTCCTGAGTACATTATTGTTATCTTATTTGATGGTAAGTACAGTCAAATACCCTAATTTCAAAAAAATGGGCATTCCCAAGAAAGCGATCTGGATTACACCGGTTGTTGTGATCATCGCTGTTGTTGTTGCCATTCAATTTCCAGGCACGTTATCTAAAATGATTTTTGTACCGCTGCTACTGTATGCGCTGTATGGCTTAAAAAAAAACGCTGAACGACTGTTTACAAAGCGTAAAAGATCACGTAAATCCGGTGATGATGTGAAGCCGGAAACTCCATCTCTTTAAAATAAGTCGAAAATGAAAAGCATTTATTTTCCGTATTCGGAATTTAAATGCTTTTTTTGTTTTTTTTACATAACTGAGGATTAGGCAGCAAGCTTTTGGTTCATAATGTTAACGAACCTGAACGTATGAAAAGGAGCATGGAGGTGACCCTATTGATGAAAAAATGGTTTCAATGTGTTTTTGCCGTTATTGGAGGTCTATTGAGTTTTGAGTGGAGTGCTATCGTTGGTAAACCTTTTTTTGGTATGCTGGATACCGTTTTTGGTATCAAGGAAGTGGCAGGACAAGGCTATTGGATGATGGTTATTGGGGTTTTGCTATTTTATGGGATAGGCGCTTGGGTAGCTGATTATGGATGGAAGCTTTTGCAGCGCGCAGAGAAGTGGATTGGGCATATCCCTATTGCTGATTTGATATCAGGGATACTTGGGCTTGGGGTAGGTTTGCTGCTGACAGTCAACCTGTTGACGCCTTTTGAGCAAGCTGGTTTATTATCTCCATTCTTGCATACGGTATTGACCGCGATGCTGGGCTTTGTAGGATTTCGTCTGGGCTACGCCAAACGTGAGGAATTCATCAGTTTGCTGACCAAAAGTCGTTCTTCCAGAGAACGTGCAGCAGCAGGCGAAGTGAAGGGCTTTGAGGAACATAAAATTTTGGATACCAGTGTCATTATCGACGGCCGCATCGCCGACATTTGCAAAACCGGATTTATTGAGGGGACGCTGGTTATTCCTGAGTTTGTGTTGGAGGAACTGCAGCATATTGCGGATTCATCAGATTTGCTTAAAAGGAACCGCGGTCGCCGTGGGCTGGATATTTTGAATAAAATCCAAAAGGAACTTGATGTGAAGGTGTTGATCTATGAAGGGGATTTCGAAGAGATTTCCGAAGTGGACAGCAAGTTGGTCAAGCTCGCCAAGGTGCTGCAGGGCAAAGTGATCACCAATGATTTTAATTTGAATAAAGTGTGCGAGTTGCAAGGGGTATCGGTTCTCAATATTAATGATTTGGCAAATGCAGTTAAACCGGTTGTGCTACCGGGAGAAGAAATTTTGGTTCAGGTCATTAAGGACGGCAAGGAGCACGGACAAGGGGTTGCTTACCTGGATGACGGTACGATGATCGTTGTGGAAGGTGGACGGGAGTTCATCGGGACAACGCTTGAAGTGATGGTGACCAGTGTGCTGCAGACCTCTGCCGGCCGAATGATTTTTGCCAAACCGAAATTATTGGAAAAAGCACTCTGAAACGTTTATGATAGATGAGTGCGGTACCTTCGAAACCATGTTGGGAACACAATGACACCAGCAGCGTAAGTGTGAGAAGGCGCTAGGATGCAGACGGCAGGTGAATAAGATATATGAGTCAACTGGCGGTTGTTGTTGTGGCTGCGGGTAAAGGTTCGCGAATGCAAACCGTGGAAAGCAAACAGTTTCTGATTTTAGATGGAAAGCCGATTCTTGTACATACATTGAGTCTTTTTCAAAAGATGGAACAGGTTAACTCCATCGTACTCGTAACGGGTGCCGATGATGTAGAGCGCTGTAGGGGCTATATTAAGCAGTATGGGCTATCCAAGGTGCAATCGGTTGTCGCAGGTGGCCAAGAACGGCAGGACTCCGTTTACAAAGGTTTACAGATGCTGACCACGGATACGGAATGGGTATTGGTGCATGATGGTGTCCGGCCTTTTACAGCCATGGAGCATATTATCGCTTGCTGGCATAAAGCAATGGAAACGGGAGCAGCTGTTCTGGCAGTACCCGTTAAGGATACGATTAAAGTAGTTGACACGACGGGAAAGATTCAATCCACGCCTGATCGTCGAAGCTTGTGGGCTATTCAAACCCCACAGGCTTTTCGCTTTTCATTGCTGCTGGAAGCTTATGAGCAGGCAAAGAAGACAGGATTTATCGGTACGGATGATGCCATGCTTGTTGAACAATTGGGCATAAGCGTTCAGGTTGTAGAAGCGGACTATTACAATATTAAAATCACAACGCCGGAGGACCTACCTTGGGCCAATTGGATTATCCATAATGTTAGGGGAGAGAAGCAATCATGATTCGAGTAGGACAAGGCTTTGACGTACACCAGCTGGTGGAAGGGCGTAAATGTATAATCGGTGGAATTGAAATTCCTTATGAAAAAGGGCTGCTCGGTCACTCGGATGCGGATGTATTGCTGCATACGATCAGCGATGCGATACTTGGAGCGCTTGGCATGGGAGATATCGGCAAGCATTTTCCGGATACGGATGAGGCGTTCAAGGATGCCGATAGCTACCAGCTATTGGTGCAGGTATGGCAGTTGGCCAAAGAGGCGGGCTATAAGCTGGGAAATATCGATTCAACGATCATTGCCCAGAAACCCAAGATGGCTCCCTATATTCCGGCGATGGTGGAACGTATTGCTCAAGCACTGGAAGCGGAGCCCTCACAGGTCAATGTCAAAGCAACCACTACTGAACAGTTGGGTTTTACAGGCCGCGGTGAAGGAATTGCTTCACAATCGGTTGTTTGTCTAATAAGAAATGTGCTATCATAACAACTATTATTATTTGGCTAACGGTTTTTAATACAGGAGAGGAGCCATTATGATGTCAGATCATTTGCGTGTAAGATATGCGCCAAGTCCAACCGGTCAATTACATATCGGTGGAGCGCGAACAGCATTATTTAATTATTTGATGGCTCGTAAAGATGGCGGACAATTTATTATTCGCTTCGAGGATACCGATCAAAGCCGACATATTGAGTCCGGAGTCAGCAATCAACTGGATGGATTAAAGTGGCTTGGTTTGGATTGGGATGAGAGTCTCGACATTGGTGGCGAGTACGGACCTTACCGTCAAATGGAGCGTCTGGATTTGTACAAGCCTTTCGTGGAGCAGCTTCTTGCTGGCGGACATGCCTATCCCTGCTATTGTTCCGAGGAGGAGCTGGAGCAGGAGCGTGCCGAGCAGGAAGCAAGAGGGGAAATGCCGCGTTACTCAGGAAAGGGCCGTTATTTAACTGCGGAACAAATTGCAGCCTATGACGCTGAAGGACGTAAGCCGTCGATACGGTTCCGTGTTCCCGAGGGCCGTCTGATCGCTTTTAAGGATCGGATTCGTGAGCATGTGGAATTTGAATCCGATGGGATTGGTGACTTCATCATTGTACGCGCGGACGGAATCCCGACCTACAATTTTGCTGTTATTCTGGATGATCATTTGATGAAAATTAACCTTGTTATTCGCGGCGAGGAGCACTTGTCGAATACGCCAAGACAGATCCTGATGTATGAAGCACTGGGATTGCCGATTCCGGAATTTGCCCATCTGTCGATCATATTAAATCCGGACCGTAAGAAAATGAGCAAGCGTGATGAGTCGATCGTCCAGTTTATTGGCCAATACCGGGATTTGGGTTATTTGCCTGAAGCGGTGCTGAACTTTATTACTTTACTCGGATGGTCTCCAGTAGGCGAAGAAGAGATTTTTACCAAAGAAGAAATTATAGCTCAATTCGATCTAAGCCGTGTGTCCAAAAGCCCAGCTGTATTTGATATGGACAAGTTGAATTGGATGAACAACCATTATATGAAAAAAACGGAGCTGTCTCGTGTCGTTGCGCTTTCGCTGCCGCATTTGCAAAATGCCGAACTGGTTCCGCAGACATTGAACTCCGAGCAGGAAGATTGGATTAACAAGCTTGTAGGCTTGAATCAAGACCGTATGCAGTACGCTGGGGAGATCGTCCAGCTGAGCCAAATCTTTTTTCAGGAAGATGTTTCCTATGAGGAAGAAGAAGCAAAGGCCATCTTGGCTGAAGAATATGCACCGATTGTCATTCGCGGGTTCCTGGACGAAGTGGAACGTGCTGAAGCCTTTGAAGCTGAGCTTATTCCAGCTATGCTGAAAGCTGTTCAGAAGGCCACAGGCTATAAAGGCAAGCCGCTTTTTATGTCGATTCGTGTTGCCTTAACAGGTCAAACGCATGGACCAGACCTCAATATGACCGTGTTTTTGCTGGGAAAAGAGAAGGTTGCAGCACGGTTGAACAAATTATTGTAAACCGAATGCTTTTTCGTTATACTAATCCTAATATAACAATCGTGGCGTAGATCAGGAGAGTACAATTGAGTAAGGGTTTTACAGAGAGGACAACCGCGGCTATACAGCCCGAGCTGAAAGCTGTCCATATCCTTTCGTTGGAAATGCACCTGGGAGCCGTATTGACGAGCTGCTTCAGATGGATGCCTGTAATGAGCATAGCTGAAGTCAAGGTAGTCTTACCGTACCTGTTCACGTTACGAACAGTTGAGATGGATAGGATTATGCTGTCCAAGCAGAGTGGAACCGCGACTTTTTCGCCTCTGCAGCCTTTATGGCTGTGGGGGCTTTTCTATGTGTACAGCTTGTTGGTCAGCCTACGACAAGAAGGAAAGCAGGTGGAATGGCTTGTTGAAGTTCATGCAAGAAGATATCTCGACGATATTCGAAAATGACCCGGCGGCTCGCAGCTGGTTTGAAGTGGTCTTTACTTATTCAGGTCTGCATGCGCTATGGGCGCATCGTGTGGCACACCATCTGTACAAAAACCATTGGTATACAATAGCCAGAGTGATATCCCAATGGAGCCGTTTCATGACCGGAATTGAGATTCATCCGGGAGCTGTTATTGGTCGCCGTTTTTTCATCGATCACGGTATGGGGGTAATTATCGGAGAGACATGTGAGATTGGCGATGATGTCGTGCTCTATCAAGGGGTAACCCTTGGAGGCACCGGTAAGGAAAAGGGAAAACGTCACCCGACGATCGGCAGTAACGTAGTAATTGCCTCCGGAGCCAAGGTACTGGGCTCTTTTCTTGTAGGCGATAATTCACGCATTGGGTCCAATGCGGTTGTACTCAGTGAGGTGCCGCCCAATAGTACAGTTGTAGGTATACCTGGACGAATCGTGAAGCGGGATGGGGTTCGTGTGGGACGGTTGGATCATAATAATTTGCCCGATCCGGTTATCGATATGTTTCGACAACTGCAGCAGCAGATTGATGATTTGAAATTGGAAGTAGAGACTATCAAACAGACAAGTGGAGGTAGCCAGGATCATGGTGCTTAAAATTTATAATACACTAACAAGAGCAAAGGATGAATTTCAGCCTCTCGAGTCTGGAAAAGTGAAAATGTACGTATGTGGTCCGACCGTATATGATTACATCCATATAGGGAATGCGCGTCCGATGGTGTTCTTTGATGTCGTTCGGAGATATTTGGAATCCATCAACTATGAAGTCAATTATGTTGTTAATTTTACCGATGTGGACGATAAGCTGATTAAAAAAGCGGCGCAAATGGAATTATCCGTCCCTGAAGTGGCGGATATGTTTATTCAAAAGTTTTATGAGGACACGGAAGGCTTAGGCATCCGCAGAGCCACATTAAACCCACGTGTAACCGAGAATATTGACGAAATCATCGCATTCATTGAGGGTCTTTTTGAAAAAGACTTCGCTTATGAGCGCGGTGGTGATGTGTATTTCCGTACAACGCAGTTCATAGAATACGGCAAGCTGTCGCATCAAAATCTGGACGAATTGCAATTCGGCATCCGTGTAGAGGTTGACGATCGTAAGGAAAACCCACAGGATTTTGTACTATGGAAGGCTGCTAAGCCAGACGAAATCTCATGGGACAGTCCATGGGGCCAAGGACGACCTGGCTGGCATATCGAGTGCTCCGCGATGGTTCGCAAATATTTAGGTGATACGATCGACATCCACGGGGGAGGGCAGGATCTGCAGTTCCCTCATCATGAATGTGAAATTGCGCAATCTGAATGCTTGACCGGCCACCCTATGGCTAACTACTGGATGCATAATGGGTATATTAATATTGATAATGAAAAAATGTCGAAATCACTCGGTAACGGTGTCAATGTCCATCAGCTGTTACAAACGATCAGCCCGCAAACCTTACGTTACTTCATGCTGTCGGTGCATTATCGCAACCCGCTGAACTTCAGTGAAGAGACCATTGAGCAAGCCAACAATGGATTGGCGCGAATCGAGAATTGTCTGGCCAATATTAAGCATCGTCTGTCTACGGCTGCTGAAGGAGAGGTTGCCGAAGAAATCCTACACGCGGTTGCTGAAGTACAGCGACAATTTGAATTGAAAATGAATGATGACTTTAATACACCAGATGCGATTACGGCTGTATTTGAACTGGTTAGTGCAGCGAATCCATATCTACAGCAGGCGGAAGTGACACGCAGCTCGCTGCAGCTGCTGCTGGAGCGTTTTGAAACGATGGATAAAGTATTGGGAATATTAGCCCAACCAGCGGAGCAGCTGCTGGATCAGGAAATCGAACAATTGATTATTGATCGCACGGAAGCACGCAAGTCGAAGAACTGGGCGCGTGCGGATGAAATCCGCGATCTGTTGACGGAAAAGGGGATCACACTGGAGGATACGGCACAAGGTATTCGTTGGCGGAGGAAATAATGAGCCAAGAACCCTTTGTTATGGAGACTGACTTATTCTGCTTTCCTCCCGCCAAAGAACCGAAGCTGCTCGGTCCGATCGTACTCGCCTATATCGGGGACGCGATCTATGAGGTATTTATTCGACAATACGTCATTTCAATGGCCAATCAACGTCCGAATCACCTGCATCGTCTGTCTACACAATATGTTTCGGCGAAGGCGCAGGCCAAAAATCTGCAGCGTCTCATGCCGATACTGAGCGAAGAGGAAGCGGATATCGTCAAGCGTGGACGTAATGCCAAGTCAGGGACATCAGCGAAAAATGCAGATATATTGGAATATCGCCACAGTACAGCATTCGAATGCTTGCTTGGCTACTTATATTACACGAAGCAGTTGGAAAGGCTTCAATACATCATGATGCAAACACTTGAACCCTATCAGCAGGACGCAAAATGACTATGGCATTCAGGTAAGCCAGGTTTTGCATAAAGGAGAGAACGAGCATGGAGGAAGAAGAGTATATTGCCGGCAAGCATTCGGTGCTTGAGGCTTTGCGTTCAGGACGAACGATTAATAAAATATGGATCGCTGAGGGCGCTCAGAAGCAATTGACTCAGCCGATCGTAACTGAGGCCAAACAGAAGGGAATCATCGTCCAATTTGTGGACAAGCGCAAGCTTGATCAGATGGTCGAAGAGGTGCCGCATCAAGGTGTTGTCGCTCAGGTTGCCGCTTATGCTTATGTGGAGATTGAGGATATTCTGGAATTTGCCAAAAGTCGCAATGAAGAGCCATTTATCCTTATATTAGACGAGATTGAGGACCCGCATAATTTGGGTTCGATTCTTCGATCTGCTGACTGTACGGGGGTGCATGGGGTTATCATTCCCAAGCGCAGAGCGGTAGGTTTGACGGCTGCTGTATCCAAAACCTCGGCGGGAGCTGTGGAGTACGTTCGAGTGGCGCGTGTTACGAATTTGGCGCAAACGATCGAGCAATTAAAAGAACGTGGCGTATGGGTAGCGGGTACGGATGTTGCTGCCAATCAACCCATTTATCAGACCAATCTGACCATTCCGCTCGCTATCGTCATAGGTAATGAGAATAAAGGCGTAGGCAGATTAATCAAAGAAAAATGTGATTTCCTGCTCAAGCTTCCCATGTTCGGACATGTCAATTCGTTGAATGCCTCCGTGGCCGCATCCGTCTTTATGTACGAGGTAGTCCGTCAGCGGCTTGCTGTGAAATAGATGGTAGCTCCGGCATTCAAGGAGTTTCTCATTGTGGACGGATACAACATTATTGGCGACTGGCCCGAGCTGCAGAAGCTTAAGGATATCAGCCTGGAGGATGCGCGTGACCGATTAATCGAGCTGCTCGCTGAATATCAATCCTTTTCCGGTATCAAAGTACTGCTGGTGTTCGACGCCTACTATGTGCCCGGCCTGGGTGGCAAGTATGAGCACAGCAAGCTGCGAATTTATTATACGAAGGAAAAGGAGACGGCGGATGAACTGATTGAACGCCTGGTTACTGAGCATGTGGGGCGGCGCAAGCAGATCTATGTGGCCACCTCTGATATGACCGAGCAGAATGTGATTTTTGGAAAAGGAGCATTTCGTATTCCGGCCAGTGAGCTTCTGGTGAAGGTCAAGCATGCCAAGCGGGAAATCGATAACAAAATCGAGCAGGACACGTCACGAAGGCGAAATACATTTGACAGCAAGCTAAGCAGCGAGATGAAAGATCTCTTTGAAAAATGGCGCAGAGGCCGATGACGATAGAATGAATAAAGCCCATGCTATCGTGAATTCGGTTGACGATAATAGATTACATAATGTATACTTATCCTATCTTTTAGGATCAAGTAGATTATGAGTCTTGCCTAGGCCGGAGGGATTATTTTGAGTGTCGACCTCAAAGAATTGAGAATGTGCGAATACGACCTCAAGGCAGATGAAGACATTGTCGAAGCGGTCCGCGAAGGGGATAGCGACGCATTGGAGTACTTGATTAACAAGTATAAAAACTTCGTTCGCGCCAAAGCACGCTCCTATTTTCTAATAGGTGCCGACAGGGAAGATATCGTGCAAGAAGGTATGATAGGTTTATATAAATCCATACGTGACTTTCGTGGAGACAAGCTCGCCTCCTTCAAAGCCTTTGCTGAACTTTGCATCACCCGTCAAATCATTACGGCGATCAAAACCGCAACCCGCCAGAAGCATATTCCTCTCAACTCCTATGTTTCGCTCGATAAACCGATTTATGATGAAGACTCCGATCGAACCCTGCTTGATGTCATCTGCGGATCACGTGTGACCGATCCTGAGGAATTGATTATTAACCAAGAAGAATTCAGCGGGTTGGAAGATAAAATGGGTGAAATCTTAAGCGATCTGGAACGCAGAGTGCTGATGCTATATTTAGACGGCCGTTCCTATCAGGAAATTGCAGTAGATCTGGATCGTCATGTGAAGTCGATTGATAATGCTTTGCAGCGTGTCAAACGAAAGCTGGAACGGTATTTGGAAGTTAGAGATGCAAGGTAAAGCGCCTGTTGATGATACGGTGCTTTATTTTTTTTGCTAGTTTAGTTTCCCAATTCTTCGTATATACTGGTAAATAGGTTTTCCTTGACATGAAAATAGCGCTATGCTAAAGTAATCAGGTAGCCTTAAAACTGGTAGGCTTTTTTTGCTCTTTTTAAGGATTCAAATATGAGGCTGGGACCGTAGGAGGTGTACATCATGCGGGTAATTATTACGTTAGCGTGCACGAACTGCAAGCAAAGGAACTATACGTCCAACAAAAATAAGCGCAACAACCCGGACCGCATGGAGTTGAAGAAGTTTTGTAAGTTTTGCAATGAACATACTGCTCATCGCGAAACTAGGTAGTTTCTTGGAGGTGTAGTTTTGTCATTTCTGGTTCGAATGAAGCGAAGCTTCGGTAACACATTTTCTTTTTTCGCGGACAGTTGGGCCGAATTGAAAAAAGTAAAATGGCCAAATCGTAAAGAGTTGATCAGCTACACGCTGGTTGTTCTGTTTACAGTTGCTTTTGTCACTGTTTATTTCTATGTGCTGGATTTGGGTATTTCTGAGCTGCTACGCCTTATTTTTAAATAAGCGGGAGTTATAGGTGGCGATTATGGAAATGGAAAAAAGATGGTACGTTGTACATACCTATTCCGGGTATGAAAACAAGGTCAAAGCAAACTTGGAAAAACGCGTAGAGTCTATGGATATGACAGACAAAATTTTCCGCGTTTTGGTTCCGATGGAAGAAGAGATTGTAAACAAGGACGGCAAGAAGAAAACGGTTATGCGTAAAGTATATCCGGGTTACGTGCTGGTTGAAATGGTTCAGACGGATGATTCGTGGTATGTCGTGCGTAATACGCCGGGTGTCACGGGCTTTGTCGGATCGACGGGATCAGGCTCGAAACCAACTGCTTTGCTTCCTGAAGAAGTGGAGGCCATTCTTAAGCATATGGGCATGGAAGAGCCTAAGCCTAAGATTGACTTCGAATTGAAGGAAACCGTGCGTGTCAAAGAAGGTCCTTTTGCTAATTTTGTTGGATCCATTGAAGAAATTCTGGTCGACAAAAGCAAGCTGAAGGTACATGTCAACATGTTCGGAAGAGAAACGCCTTTGGAGCTTGACTACCATCAGGTAGAGAAGATTTAAAGGGTAATATCGTATACTAGCGCAAGGAGGTGTAACACAATGGCAAAAAAGGTTATTAAAATTGTTAAATTGCAAGTTAGTGCCGCTAAAGCGAATCCGGCTCCACCAATCGGTCCGGCTCTGGGTCAAGCAGGTGTTAACATCATGGCTTTTTGTAAGGAGTTTAACGCTCGTACTGCCGATCAAGCGGGTTTGATTATTCCTGTTGAAATCACAGTTTTCGAGGATCGTTCCTTTACATTCATCTGCAAAACGCCACCGGCTGCTGTATTGCTGCGCGTTGCTGCTGGAATTCCTAAAGGCTCCGGTGAACCGAACAAGAAGAAAGTTGCAACTGTAACAAGTGCGACAATCCGTGAAATTGCTGAACAAAAAATGCCTGACCTTAACGCTGCATCTGTTGAAGCTGCAATGCGTATGGTTGAAGGTACTGCACGTAGCATGGGCGTAGTTATCAAAGACTAGTTCCATGCACAGTGGGAGGAAATTCCGCTAATACCACATAGGAGGATAACCAAATGGCTAAAGTTAGTAAAAAGTATGCAGAAGCAGTTAAACTGTTTGATGCAGAAGCTTTGTATGAAGCTAAAGAAGCAATTGAGCTTGTTAAAAAAGCGGCAACTGCCAAATTTGATGAAACTGTAGAAGTTGCAGTTCGTCTGGGTGTAGACCCAAGAAAGCAAGACCAAGCTGTTCGTGGCGTTGTTGTATTGCCTCACGGTACTGGTAAAACTAAACGTGTTCTTGTATTTGCCAAAGGTGATAAAGTAAGAGAAGCGGAAGCGGCTGGTGCTGATTTCGTTGGCGATCAAGACATGATTAACAAAATCCAACAAGGTTGGTTTGATTTTGATGTGTGCGTAGCAACTCCCGACATGATGAGTGAAGTGGGTAAGTTGGGTCGTATCTTGGGTGGTAAAGGTTTGATGCCTAACCCTAAAGCTGGTACCGTTACATTTGATGTAGCGAAAGCAGTTCAGGAGATTAAAGCAGGTAAAATCGAATACCGTTTGGATAAAGCCGGACAAATTCATGCTCCAATTGGCAAAGTTTCCTTTGATGACGAGAAGTTGGCTGAAAACTTCCGCGCATTGATCGACGCTTTGGTTAGAGCGAAGCCTGCTGCTGCTAAGGGTATCTACCTTAGAAACATCGCAGTTTCCTCAACAATGGGTCCTGCAGCTCGCGTAAACACACAAACATATAGATAAGTTGGATTGACTTTTTAGTAAGGTCATGATAACCTATTCTAGCTGATAATCGAATATGACTTACCGTAGACAGCAGGTGCTCGTTTAGAGCTTAATGTCCTGCCGAGGTGTTATGATATAGAATCGGGTTTCTTTGTTCGACCAAAGATAACGTGAATCATCATGCCTTCGCAGCGTCTGCGGAGGCATCTTTACTTTTACGGATGCCTTCGTTTACGTGCTGAGTTCAGCTTTAAGATTATGCTTACGAAGATAACTTTCTTACGAAAGTTAAGATTATGCTTACGAAGAAAGCATCTTTACAGATGCTCTTAGGAGGTGCAAAAATGGCAAACACGAAAACAATTGAATTAAAAGCCGAGAAAGTGAATGTAGTAGCTGAGAAATTAAAAGGCAGCTCTTGCACAATCGTAACGGATTACCGTGGATTGAACGTATCTCAAGTTACCGAACTTCGCAAACAATTGCGTGAGGCTGGTATTGAATTTCAAGTACTGAAGAACTCTTTGGCTAGACGCGCAACTGCAAGTGCTGACCTATCTGCACTGGATGAATTTTTGACCGGTCCTACGGCAATTGCATTCAGCAAAGATGACATCGTTTCTCCTGCCAAAATCTTAACGGATTTTGCTAAAAAGAACGACAAGCTTAGCGTTAAAGCAGGCGTTGTTGAAGGTAAAGTTGTTGGCTTTGATCAAATCAAAGCATTGGCGGATCTGCCTTCCAGAGAAGGTATGCTCTCCATGTTGCTTAGCGTTCTACAAGCTCCTGTTCGCAACTTCGCTCTTGCAGTTAAAGCTGTTGCAGAAAAGCAAGAAGCTTAATTTAAGAATAATAAATATTTCATAAAACAATTAACGGAGGTATACACAAATGAGTAAGGAAACAATCTTGGAAGAAATTAAAGCAATGACTATTTTGGAATTGAACGATCTTGTAAAAGCGATCGAGGAAGAATTCGGCGTTACTGCAGCAGCTCCAGTTGCTGTTGGCGGCGGCGCAGCAGTAGCTGAAGTTGCTGAACAAACAGAATTTGACGTAATTTTGACAGGCGCTGGCGCTTCCAAAATCAACGTTATCAAAATCGTTCGTGAAATCACTGGTCTTGGCTTGAAAGAAGCTAAAGACGTGGTTGACGGCGCTCCAAAACCAATCAAAGAAAAAGTGGGCAAAGAAGAAGCAGAAGCTGTTAAAGCGAAACTTGAAGGCGCTGGCGCAACTGTAGAAGTTAAGTAATTTTTTGTCTTAAAACCCCTTGAAGTTTTTCTTCAAGGGGTTTTCCATTTCTATATAACTGATTTCGAAGAGGTGAAATTAGTGTCTGAGCATTACTATTCGCAAAAGCCGACAGCGGCACATGATCTCCACCAAATCCAGGAGACATTGCGCGGCCGTACCTATACATTTGTGACGGATGCAGGCGTTTTTTCTAAAAAAGGCGTAGATTATGGCTCTAAGGTACTGATCGAAAGTTTGCAAATTTCTGAACGCAGCGAGGTTCTTGATGTAGGCTGTGGCTATGGTCCGATGGGGATTGCGGCAGCAGGGTTGGCCATTCATGGAACAGTCACCATGGTTGATATAAATGAAAGAGCCGTGGAGCTTGCGCGAATGAATGCCGAACGCAATCGAGTGACGAATGTCGAAATTATGCAGAGTGATAAGCTGGATGCTGTCATTAATCGCACCTTTGATGTTGTCATTACGAACCCGCCTATTCGGGCAGGCAAGGAGACCGTCCATCAGATTTTTGAGCAAGCGCATCAAGTGCTGAGAGATGGAGGCAGTCTTTGGATTGTGATTCAAAAAAAGCAGGGGGCTCCATCTGCCTTTGCAAAGCTGGAAAGTTTATTTGCACAAGTGCAGGAGATGGGCAAGGATAAAGGGTATCGAATCATCAAAGCGCAAAAGTAAATGCATATTTTTCACAAATATTATTGACTTGACATTTCCTTTATGTTATCATAATAAAATGTCAGCATTAAAGATGGGGTTTTTGTCTTTAGTTAGCTAAAATGTCAAGCGTTATTTTATCTTTGGTGAATAAAATTGACACTTTATACGTATAATGTGTAAATTTTAGGTGCACCATAGCAAAAGGTAAGGGACTATCGGTTAAATGAATTTTATGCATGGAAAGCTTCTGTAAGAAGTGACACTTCGGGCAGTATTTACTCGAGAAGGCTTCAGGAGAGGCTTTTATTTTGTTCTATTGAGTAGACATGAGGGGTGAATCAAACTTGGCGGGTCATCTTATTCAATTAGGTCGACGTAAACGCAGGTCATACGCTCGGATTCATGAGGTTTTGGAGGTTCCTAACCTTATTGAGATCCAACAAAAATCGTACGATTGGTTTTTGGAAGAGGGATTGCGTGAAATGTTTCAGGATATTTCCCCAATTCAAGACTTTACGGGAAATTTGATACTGGAATTTATCGATTACAACTTAGGCGAACCTAAGTATTCAGTCGATGAATCCAAGGAACGGGACGTCACTTACGCAGCTCCACTTCGTGTGAAGGTGCGCTTGATCAATAAAGAAACTGGAGAAGTTAAAGAGCAGGAAGTGTTTATGGGAGACTTCCCTCTGATGACGGAAACTGGAACCTTTATTATCAATGGCGCTGAAAGGGTTATCGTCAGTCAGCTAGTTCGTTCTCCGAGCGTCTACTTCAGTACGAAGATAGATAAGAACGGTAAAAAAACGTATACAGCAACTGTAATTCCTAACCGCGGTGCGTGGTTGGAGTTGGAAACTGACGCAAAAGATATTATTTATGTAAGAATCGATCGTACCCGTAAAATTCCAGTTACTGTTTTACTGCGTGCATTGGGCTTTGGTACCGACGCAGAAATTTTGGAGCTGTTGGGTGACGACGAATATCTTCGCAACACGCTTGACAAGGATAATACGGATTCAACGGATAAAGCGCTAATAGAAATCTATGAACGCTTGCGTCCAGGTGAGCCGCCTACACTGGATAATGCAAGAAGCTTGCTGGTTGCACGTTTCTTTGATCCAAAGCGCTATGATTTGGCAAATGTAGGACGTTATAAAATCAACAAAAAGCTGCATATCAAAAACCGTTTGTTTAATCAACGATTGGCTGAAACCTTAGTTGATCCGGAAACAGGGGAAATCATCGCAGAAGCAGGTCAACTGCTGGATCGTAGACTGCTGGATGAGGTTCTACCTTTTCTGGAAAAGAGCGTAGGTTTCAAAGAATACACAGCTTCTAATGGTATTGCTGAAATGGAACGTATTCCACTTCAGTGTATTAATGTGTATTCACCGATTGAAGACGGCAAGATCGTTAAAGTGATTGCCAACGGTAAAATAGATAAATCAGTTAAAAATATTATGCCTGCAGATATCATTGCGTCGATTAACTACTTTATTGATCTTCTTCATGGTATTGGCAGTACGGATGATATCGATCACCTGGGTAATCGTAGATTGCGTTCGGTTGGCGAACTGCTGCAAAACCAGTTCCGTATCGGTTTGTCCCGTATGGAGCGTGTTGTACGCGAGCGGATGTCCATTCAGGATGCCAATGTTATTACACCACAGGCTTTAATTAATATTCGTCCCGTTATCGCTTCAATTAAAGAGTTTTTTGGTAGCTCCCAGTTGTCGCAATTTATGGACCAAACGAATCCATTGGCTGAACTGACTCACAAACGTCGTCTGTCTGCTCTCGGACCCGGCGGTTTGACTCGGGAACGTGCGGGCTTTGAAGTCCGTGACGTGCATCACTCTCACTATGGTCGTATGTGCCCGATTGAGACACCGGAAGGTCCAAATATCGGTTTGATCAACTCCTTATCTTCCTTTGCGAGAATCAATGAGTATGGCTTTATCGAGGCTCCATACCGTTGGGTAGATCCGAAGACCGGCATCGTTACTGAGCAGATCGCTTATCTGACAGCCGATGAAGAAGATAACTATGTTGTTGCTCAAGCAAACTCGGAGCTGAGTGAAGAAGGTCATTTGAAGAGCGATATGGTTATCGTACGTTACAAAGATGATAACTTGATTCTTCCCAAAGACCGTGTCGATTACATGGATGTATCACCTAAACAGGTTGTATCCGTGGCTACAGCATTAATTCCGTTTTTGGAAAACGATGACTCCAACCGTGCGTTGATGGGATCCAACATGCAACGTCAAGCTGTACCTTTGCTTATTCCGAAGTCGCCGTTGGTGGGTACGGGTATGGAGCATAAGTCGGCTAAAGACTCCGGTGTATGTATTGTGTCCAAAATAGATGGTGTTGTAGAACGTGTTTCAGCTAACGAAATATGGGTGCGCCGCCAAGCAATGGTAGACGGCAAACTGGTTAACGGGGACCTGGTGAAACATAAATTGCATAAATTTATGCGTTCCAACCAAGGAACTTGCATCAATCAACGTCCGATTTGTCATAAAGGCGAGCAAGTTCGGGTCGGAGATATTCTTGCAGATGGTCCTTCTACGGAAATGGGTGAGCTGGCGTTAGGTCGTAACGTGGTCGTTGCCTTTATGACTTGGGAAGGTTACAACTATGAGGATGCGATCCTGCTTAGCGAAAAGCTGGTAAAAGAGGATGTTTACACCTCTATCCATATCGAGGAATATGAATCAGAAGCCCGTGATACGAAGCTGGGACCTGAAGAAATTACTCGCGATATTCCTAACGTAGGTGAAGATGCTCTGAAGAACTTGGACGAGCGCGGAATTATTCGTGTCGGAGCCGAAATTGGTGCTGGTGATATTCTGGTAGGTAAAGTTACGCCGAAGGGTGTTACCGAGCTTACTGCTGAAGAACGCTTACTGCACGCAATTTTTGGTGAGAAAGCACGTGAGGTTCGCGATACGTCGCTTCGAGTGCCACATGGTACGGATGGTATTGTTGTTGACGTTAAAGTATTTACCCGTGAAAACGGTGATGAGCTGCCTCCAGGCGTGAATCAACTGGTACGTGTCTATATTGCGCAAAAACGGAAAATTTCCGAAGGCGATAAGATGGCTGGACGTCATGGTAACAAGGGTGTTATCGCGCGTATTTTGCCGGAAGAAGACATGCCGTTTATGCCGGATGGTACACCTGTGCAAGTTGTATTGAATCCTCTGGGAGTTCCTTCACGGATGAATATCGGTCAGGTGCTGGAGGTCCATTTAGGAATGGCCGCCAAGTATCTCGGTATACACACAGCAACACCGGTATTTGACGGTGCCCGTGAGTATGACGTGTTCGATACGATGGTAGAAGCAGGTATGCAGCGTAATGGTAAAACCATTCTATATGATGGCCGTACTGGTGACCCGTTTGAGCGTGAAGTTACGGTTGGCGTCATGTACATGATCAAGCTTGCGCACATGGTTGACGATAAAATCCATGCCCGTTCTACAGGTCCTTACTCACTCGTTACCCAACAGCCACTGGGCGGTAAAGCTCAATTCGGTGGACAACGATTCGGTGAGATGGAAGTTTGGGCGTTGGAGGCCTATGGAGCGGCTTACACGTTGCAGGAAATTTTGACAGTTAAATCCGATGATGTAGTCGGACGTGTGAAAACGTACGAATCGATCGTTAAAGGCGAGAACGTTCCAGAGCCGGGCGTTCCTGAATCCTTCAAAGTATTGATTAAAGAGCTGCAGAGCTTGGGCATGGATGTTAAAATCTTGTCTGGCGATGAAAAAGAGATCGAAATGAGGGAAACAGACGATGATGATGAGGTTAGCAGCGATAAGCTGAATCTCAATCTGGAAGGTTCAGAACTGGGTGTAGAATAACCCAGTTCCATCGTATGTTCACAGGTCTATCTTGCACTTAAGGTTTCCCATAAAACATAAGGAGGGTGGCTCCTTGATGGATGTTAACAACTTCGAATTTATGAAAATTGGATTAGCTTCTCCAGAAAAGATCCGTTCGTGGTCCCGCGGAGAAGTGAAGAAGCCAGAAACGATCAATTACAGAACCTTGAAACCTGAAAAGGAAGGTCTGTTTTGCGAGAAGATTTTTGGGCCTACTAAAGACTGGGAATGTCATTGCGGTAAGTACAAACGTGTACGTTATAAAGGTGTTGTTTGCGATCGCTGCGGAGTGGAAGTAACCCGTCAAAAGGTTCGCCGTGAGCGTATGGGTCACATTGAACTCGCAGCTCCGGTTTCACACATTTGGTATTTCAAAGGCATCCCAAGCCGTATGGGCTTGGCGCTTGATATGTCTCCTCGTTCACTCGAGGAAATTATCTACTTTGCATCCTATGTGGTTACAGATCCTGGAGATACACCGCTTGAGAAAAAGCAGCTCTTGTCCGAGAAGGAATACCGCAGCTACCGTGAAAAATACGGTTATGCGTTCCAGGCTGGTATGGGAGCCGAAGCTGTAAAGAAATTGCTGCAGGACATTGAAATCGAACGTGAAGTGGAAATGCTGAAGGAAGAGCTGAAAACAGCCCAAGGTCAGCGCCGTAATCGTGCGATCAAACGTCTAGAAGTTATGGAAGCATTCCGTAATTCAAAAAACTTACCGGGCTGGATGGTACTTGATGTCCTCCCTGTTATACCACCAGAGCTTCGTCCTATGGTTCAATTGGATGGAGGAAGATTCGCCACCTCAGATTTGAACGATTTGTATCGCCGCGTTATTAACCGGAACAACCGCTTGAAAAGGCTGTTGGATCTGGGTGCACCAGATATTATCGTTCAAAATGAAAAGCGGATGCTGCAGGAAGCTGTCGATGCACTAATCGATAATGGCCGCCGCGGCCGTCCAGTAACGGGTCCGGGCAACCGTCCGTTAAAATCCTTAAGTCATATGCTCAAAGGGAAACAAGGACGTTTTCGTCAAAATCTGCTCGGTAAACGTGTCGATTATTCCGGTCGTTCGGTTATCGTCGTA
Organism: Paenibacillus baimaensis; assembly: GCF_025567575.1. Lineage (NCBI taxonomy): Bacteria > Bacillati > Bacillota > Bacilli > Caryophanales > Paenibacillaceae > Paenibacillus > Paenibacillus baimaensis. The sequence continues at coordinate 26,487 of NZ_JAOQIO010000012.1, forward strand.
GGTCCAAGCTTGAAAATGTACCAGTGCGGACTTCCGAAGGAAATGGCACTTGAATTGTTTAAACCTTTTGTGATGAAGGAACTGGTCAATAAAGGGCTTGCCCACAATATCAAAAGTGCAAAACGTAAAGTGGAGCGCGTAAGTCCAGAAGTTTGGGACGTATTGGAAGAAGTCATTAAGGAGCATCCGGTTCTGTTGAACCGTGCACCTACGTTGCATAGACTAGGTATTCAAGCGTTTGAACCGATTCTGGTTGAAGGCCGTGCAATTAAGCTGCATCCATTGGTATGTACTGCTTATAATGCCGACTTTGACGGAGACCAAATGGCGGTTCACGTTCCACTGTCTGCAGAAGCACAAGCAGAAGCTCGTTTGCTGATGCTGGCAGCCGGTAATATCTTGAATCCAAAAGACGGTAAGCCGGTAGTTACGCCTTCACAGGATATGATCTTGGGAAGTTTCTATCTGACAACCGATAATAAGGAAGCACATGGCGCCTTAACCATTGTTCGTACTGTACATGAAGCTGTATCCTTGTACCAACGTGGAGCAGCTGCACTGCATGCGCGTATTGCTATTCCAGCCAAAGCATTGAACAAAACAAGCTTTACACCGGAACAGCAAGAAGCGATGCTGATTACAACGATCGGTAAGGTAATCTTTAATGAAATTTATCCTCCAGATTTGCCTTATATCAATGAACCTACCAAATCGAATTTATTGAATGGTGCATCCGATCAATATTTCGTGTTTGAAAAGGGCGCTGATATTCGTAAAATCATGCAGGAGCTTCCAGAGGGCAAAGCAGTAGGTAAAGAGTATTTGGGCTTGATTATTGCTGAGTGCTTCCGGAAATACCATACAACCAAAACTTCGGTTATATTGGACAAAATCAAGGAGCTTGGTTTTACTTATTCAACGAAATCCGGTATTACAATCGCAGTTGCGGATGTAACGGTACCCCTTGAAAAAGATGCCATCCTTAAAGAGTCTGATGATAAAGTCAATATGGTAACGAACCAATATCGTCGTGGTTTGATAACCGATGAAGAACGTTATGATCGTGTTATTACGATTTGGAGTAAAGCGAAGGATGAAATCACGGATATCCTGATGAAATCCCTAGACAAATACAACTCCATCAACATGATGGTGGAATCCAAGGCACGGGGTAACAAATCGCAAATTACACAACTGGGCGGTATGCGTGGTCTGATGGCCAACCCGTCTGGTAAGATCATTGAGTTGCCAATTAAGTCGAACTTCCGTGAAGGCTTAACGGTTTTGGAATACTTTATTTCAACACATGGTGCGCGTAAAGGTTTGGCCGATACAGCACTTCGTACAGCTGACTCCGGTTACCTGACACGTCGTCTGGTAGACGTAGCACAGGATGTTATCGTTCGCGATGAGGATTGTGGTACGGATAAAGGCTTTACCGTTAACAAGATTCAGGATGGTAAAGAGGTTATCGAGGATCTGTATGACCGGATTGAAGGCCGCTATGCATTCGAAGTGATTCGTGATCCGCAAACCGGTGAAGTGATTGTTGGACGCAATGAATTGATAGAAGCGAACATCGCGGATACAATCATCGCAGCCGGCATCGAAAAACTGCAGATTCGGTCCGTTCTAAGCTGCCGTTCCCATCATGGCGTTTGCAAAAAATGCTACGGTCGTAACCTGGCAACTGGACAATTTGTAGAGATTGGTGAAGCTGTAGGTATTATCGCTGCACAATCTATCGGAGAACCAGGAACGCAGCTGACCATGCGTACGTTCCATACCGGTGGTGTTGCTGGAGATGATATTACACAAGGTTTGCCGCGTATTCAGGAGTTGTTTGAAGCCAGAAATCCGAAAGGTCAAGCGATCATTTCGGAAATTGATGGGGTAGTCAAGGAGATTCGTGAAGCCAAGGATCGTCGTGAAATCGAAGTTCTTGGTGAAGCTGAATCCAAAACTTATGCAGTTCCTTATGGTTCACGTATTCGCGTATCGCTTAACCAACAGGTTGAGGCGGGTGATGAGTTGACGGAAGGATCGATCGATCCTAAGGAAATGCTCCGCATCAAGGGTATCCGTGGTGTACAAAACTACATTCTTCAAGAGGTTCAACGTGTTTATCGGAACCAGGGTGTAGAAATCAACGATAAGCATATCGAGGTTATGGTTCGCCAGATGCTTCGTAAAATACGTATCGTTGATTCTGGTGACACGACGCTGCTTCCAGGTTCCTTTGTGGATATCCATGAATACGAAGAAGCCAATAAGGTCGCTTTGTACTCCGGACAAGAGCCAGCGGTTGCCAAACCGGTTCTGCTCGGTATTACCAAAGCTTCGCTTGAGACGGATTCCTTCCTCTCCGCAGCTTCCTTCCAGGAAACTACACGTGTATTGACTGATGCTGCCATCAAGGGCAAGGTTGATAAACTGCTCGGATTGAAGGAAAATGTTATTATTGGTAAGCTGATTCCTGCGGGAACAGGTATGCATAGATACCGTGACATCCGGATCACGAATCCGAATGAAGTGGAAGCTGATAACAAATCTTTAGAATTAGAAGTCGTTTCGGCTGACTAATTGCTTATAGAAGGATGAGATACTTGCCCTTGCTAAGAGATTGTGTAAATTCTTTGTAAGGGCAGGTAAATATCTTGACAACGGCACTTTCAAAGTGCTATTATATCGAAGTGTGCCATTTTGTGAAGTGTTTCCTGTCCTTTGGAGGATATTTTATATGTCTTATGAAAAAGTAAAACAGGCTGCTAACATTAGTATTGGCATGAAACAAACTGCAAGAGCAGTCGAGATGAACAAATCATCCGAAGTTTTTGTAGCCAAAGATGCAGATCCGCGAATAACGATAAAGATGGTAGCCCTTTGCAAGAAAGAGGGTATTCCAGTGACCTACGTTGATTCCATGAAGTTATTGGGTAAAGCGTGCGGTATTGATGTTGGAGCTGCTGTGGCAGCAATAGTGAATGAATAAAGCAAATCCGTTTTTGTTCAATAACAGAAATGTTGGCGGCAAAAGCTTTTCGTTTGTTCATTTATGATTCGCCTGGATCTGTGGGCTTGAAAGAGAACTAATAAGATTGGAAGGAGGTGGCGATATGCCAACAATTAACCAACTCGTTCGTAAAGGACGTAAAGCAAAAGTGGAGAAATCCAAATCACCAGCTCTTCAAAGAGGATTTAATGCCTTGAAAAGAGAAGCAACCGACATTAGCGCTCCTCAAAAGCGTGGTGTATGTACGCGTGTAGGTACAATGACGCCGAAGAAACCAAACTCTGCACTTCGTAAATATGCTCGTGTGCGTTTGACAAATCGTGTTGAAGTTACTGCCTATATTCCGGGTATTGGACACAACTTGCAAGAGCACAGCGTGGTATTGATTCGTGGAGGTAGAATTAAGGATCTTCCAGGGGTACGTTATCACATCGTTCGCGGCGCATTGGATACATCCGGTGTGAACAACCGTAAACAAGCTCGTTCCAAATATGGTACGAAGCGTCCTAAAGCAGCTAAGAAGTAAATAAAGCAAATAAAAACGGATGATTTTTTCAGAAAGGGGGATAACTATGCCTCGTAAAGGTCCAGTTACTCGCAGAGACGTATTACCAGATCCAATCTATAGCAGCAAACTTGTTACTCGTCTTATCAATCGCATTATGCTCGATGGCAAAAGAGGTGTTGCTCAAACCATCTTGTACAATGCATTCAAAATGATTCAAGATCGTACAGGTAAAGAGCCGATGGAAGTTTTCGAACAAGCCATCAAAAATATTATGCCTGTTCTTGAGGTTAAAGCTCGTCGTGTAGGTGGAGCAAACTATCAAGTGCCAATCGAAGTTAGACCTGATCGTCGTACGACTTTGGGACTTCGTTGGTTGGTGAATTATTCTCGCCTTCGTGGTGAGAAAACAATGGAAGAAAGATTGGCACAAGAAATTATTGATGCCAGCAACAACACAGGTTCTTCCGTTAAGAAACGCGAAGATACACACAAAATGGCTGAAGCTAACAAAGCTTTCGCTCATTATCGCTGGTAGAATCTAAATTCCTTATAATTTGAAAGGAGACATCCTGATGGCTAGAGAGTTCTCCTTGAAAGATACACGTAATATTGGGATTATGGCGCATATTGATGCAGGTAAAACGACCACGACCGAGCGTATCTTATTCTTTACAGGTCGTACTCACAAAATCGGAGAAGTGCATGATGGCGCTGCTACGATGGACTGGATGGAACAAGAGCAGGAGCGCGGAATTACAATTACTTCCGCTGCTACTACTGCTGCTTGGAAGGGTCACCGCATCAATATCATCGATACCCCGGGACACGTTGACTTCACTGTTGAAGTGGAACGCTCCCTGCGTGTATTGGACGGGGCAGTTGGAGTATTCAGCGCCAAAGAAGGCGTTGAGCCTCAGTCGGAGACGGTATGGCGTCAAGCTGACCGTTATAATGTTCCTCGGATTGCCTATGTTAACAAAATGGATATTATTGGTGCTGACTTCCTTGGTGCGATCCAGCAAATGCGCGAGAAATTAGGAGCTAATGCAGTTGCTATTCAATTGCCAATTGGTTCTGAAAGTGATTTTGACGGCATCATTGACTTGGTTGAACAAAAAGCACATATATTCAAAGATGACAAAGGTGAAAACATCGAGATAGTTGATATCCCAGATGAATTCAAAGAACAAGTTGAAGTATTAAGACTTGAACTGATTGAAAAAGTTGCAGAGCTAGACGAAGAGCTGACAATGAAATATCTCGAAGGTGAAGAGATCACTGTCGAGGAAATCAAAAAAGCACTTCGTATAGGTGTATGCCAAGTAAAAATCTTCCCTGTTATTTGTGGTTCTTCATATAGAAACAAAGGTGTTCAATTGATGTTGGATGCGGTAGTAGATTACCTTCCATCCCCTCTTGATGTACCTGATATTAAAGGTGTACTTGATGACGGTACTGAAGTCATTCGTAAGTCTTCGGATGATCAGCCTTTCTCAGCACTTGCCTTTAAAATTATGACGGATCCTTATGTAGGAAAGCTTACTTTCTTCCGTGTATACTCTGGTGTGTTAAATTCAGGTTCTTATGTTCTTAACGCTACTAAAGGTAAACGCGAAAGAGTTGGACGGATTCTTCAAATGCATGCAAACACGCGTCAAGAGATCAGCATTGTATATGCGGGTGATATTGCGGCTGCTGTAGGTTTGAAGGATACTACAACGGGTGACACCCTCTGTGAAGAGAAAAGCCCAGTAATCCTTGAAAAAATGAATTTCCCTGAACCGGTTATTCAACTCGCTGTTGAGCCGAAAACGAAGGCTGACCAAGACAGAATGGGTATTGCTTTATCCAAGCTGTCCGAAGAAGATCCGACTTTCCGTGCACACACAGATGAGGAAACTGGACAAACGATTATTGCAGGTATGGGTGAGCTTCACCTTGAAGTTCTAGTGGATCGTATGTTGCGTGAATTCAAGGTAGAAACAAACGTGGGTAAACCACAAGTTGCTTACCGTGAAACATTCCGTCAAGAAGCTAGAGTTGAAGGTAAGTTTGTTCGTCAGTCCGGTGGCCGCGGTCAATATGGACATTGTTGGGTTATCTTCACACCTCAAGAAGCTGGTGAAGGATTCTTGTTCGAAAGCAAGGTTGTGGGTGGTTCGATTCCAAGAGAATACATCGCTCCAATTCAAGCCGGTATCGAAGAATCAATGAAGAACGGTGTTATGGCAGGATTCCCGCTGGTTGATATTAAAGCAACTGTTGTTGACGGATCTTACCATGATGTTGACTCCAACGAAATGGCGTTCAAAATTGCAGGTTCAATGGCATTAAAGGCAGCGGCAGAAAAATGTCGTCCAGTTTTGCTTGAGCCAATCATGAAAGTTGAAGTTACCGTTCCAGAAGAATATATGGGCGATGTTATGGGTGATTTGAACTCCCGTCGTGGTCGTATCGAAGGTATGGATTCCCGCTTTGGTGCACAAATTATCCGTGCTAAGGTGCCTCTCTCCGAGATGTTCGGTTACTCCACAACTTTGCGTTCACGTACTCAAGGACGTGGCGTATATTCGATGGAATTGTCCCATTATGAAGAAGTGCCTAAGTCAATTGCAGAAGAAATTGTTGCTAAACATAAGGGCGCTTAATACAAATATAAGTTAATCGAGGAGGCAATCCAAGCCATGGCAAAAGCGAAATTCGAACGTAATAAACCGCATGTTAACATTGGAACTATCGGTCACGTTGACCACGGTAAAACAACTTTAACTGCAGCTATCACAACTGTATTGTCCAAAAGATACGGTGGCGCAGCAGTAGCGTTTGACCAAATTGACAAAGCTCCAGAAGAGCGCGAGCGCGGTATCACAATCTCCACAGCTCACGTTGAGTATGAAACACCTAACCGTCACTATGCACACGTTGACTGCCCAGGACATGCTGACTATGTTAAGAACATGATTACAGGCGCAGCACAAATGGATGGAGCTATTCTGGTTGTATCTGCAGCTGATGGCCCTATGCCACAAACTCGTGAGCACATCCTTTTGTCCCGCCAAGTAGGCGTACCTTACATCGTTGTTTTCTTGAACAAATGCGATATGGTAGAAGACGAAGAGTTGCTTGAACTGGTTGAAATGGAAGTTCGCGATTTGCTGAACGAATATGAGTTCCCAGGCGATGATACTCCAATCATCCGTGGTGCTGCTCGTGAAGCATTGCAAAACCCAGATGGTCCTTGGGCTGATAAAATTATCGAATTGTTTGAACAAGTTGATACTTATATCCCAACTCCTGAGCGTCAAACTGACAAGCCTTTCTTGATGCCTGTTGAGGATGTATTCTCAATCACAGGTCGTGGTACCGTTGCTACAGGTCGTGTAGAGCGCGGAACTATCAAAATTCAAGAAGAAGTTGAAATTCTTGGTCTTCAAGAAGAAACTCGCAAATGTATCGTTACAGGCGTTGAAATGTTCCGTAAATTGTTGGATTCCGCACAAGCGGGCGACAACATTGGCGCATTGCTTCGTGGTGTAGACCGTAAAGACATTGAGCGTGGTCAAGTTTTGGCGAAACCAGGTTCCGTTAAAGCACATACTGCATTTTCCGCTCAAATCTACGTTCTTACTAAAGAAGAAGGTGGCCGTCATAAGCCTTTCTTCACAGGCTACCGTCCACAGTTCTACTTCCGTACAACTGACGTAACTGGTATCATCTCATTGCCAGAAGGCACTGAAATGGTAATGCCTGGTGATAACATCACCGTTACTGTTGAACTGATCGCTCCAATCGCTATTGAAGAAGGTACTCGCTTCGCAATTCGCGAAGGCGGCCGTACAGTAGGCGCTGGCGCAGTAGCAACAATCAGCAAATAAGATCATCATAGATCTGAGAGCCTTCCATCGCAATTACTGGATGGAGGGCTTTTATTTTTGCTAATTTGTACTGCAAATAATGGATTTATAAATTTATAAAAAAAGAATGGAAATGTTCTTGCTTTTTGTTTTGATTTTTTATATAATAGTGAACGTTGGTCTGAGACGTTGCGATGATGTGAGAGGTTGCTGACACACCCGGCCCCTTTGCCATGGGGAAGGCGTCAGGAGATTTTCACTGAGTATGTCCGATACTAAATTGGGCGATAGAAGGAGGGAATACTATGGCAAAGCAAAAAATTCGTATTCGTTTGAAGGCATATGATCACAGAATTCTGGATCAATCTGCTGAGAAAATTGTGGAAACGGCAAAGCGTTCAGGTGCAAGCGTATCTGGTCCGATCCCATTACCTACGGAGAAAACAATCATTACTGTTCTTCGTGCGGTACACAAATACAAAGACTCGCGTGAGCAATTTGAACAACGCACACATAAGCGTTTGATCGATATTGTTAATCCGACACCACAAACTGTAGATGCGTTAATGCGTTTGGATCTACCGTCCGGTGTGGATATCGAAATTAAATTGTAATCCACATGTGTATAAATAATTGAAAGCATAAGAAGAAAAGAGGTGTCAACGATGACTAAAGGTATCTTAGGAAAAAAGCTTGGAATGACCCAAGTGTTTACTCCTGAAGGCTTGGTAATTCCGGTAACGGTAATTCTTGCAGGTCCTTGTACGGTTTTGCAAAAAAAGGATGCTGAGAATGACGGATACGAAGCTATTCAAATCGGTTTTGATGACAAGAAAGAAAGTAGAGCTATCAAACCTGAGTTGGGCCATGCGAAAAAAGCTGGTGCAACACCTAAGCGCTACATTAAAGAAATTCGTGGTATTCAGATCTCTGAATACGAAGTTGGCCAAGAAATCAAAGCTGACTTGTTCACAGAAGGCGAATTCGTTGATGTAACCGGTACTTCTAAAGGTAAAGGTTTCCAAGGTTCTATCAAAAGACATAATCAATCTGTTGGTCCAATGGCTCACGGCTCGCGTTACCATCGTGGTCCAGGCTCCATGGGTTCCATCCAATCCAACCGTGTTCCAAAAGGCAAAAAGCTTCCAGGACATATGGGTGCGGAAACAGTTACGATTCAACGTCTTGAAGTTATCAAAGTCGATGCGGAACGTAATGTGATCCTAGTAAGAGGTTCCATTCCGGGTCCTAAAAATAGCTACGTGAGTGTTAAATCAACAGTTAAGTAAAGCAAGGAAGGAGGATTAACAGATGCCAAAAGTAGCATTGTATAATGTAAGTGGTGCACAAGTGGGAGAAGTGGAATTGTCTGATTCCGTGTTCGGTATTGAACCCCATTCCCACATTTTGAATGAAGCAGTATTAATGCAGCGTGCTTCGTTACGACAAGGTACACACAAAGTTAAAGGGCGCTCCGAAGTTCGTGGTGGCGGTCGTAAACCTTGGAAACAAAAAGGTACAGGTCGTGCACGTCAAGGTAGTATTCGTTCCCCTCAATGGAAGGGCGGCGGTATCGTTTTTGGACCGACTCCACGCAGCTACGCGTACAAGCTTCCTAAGAAAGTTCGTCGTATCGCCATCAAGTCTGCATTGTCTTCCAAGGTACTTGGCAACGAAATTATCGTACTGGATCAATTGCTATTGAATCAGCCGAAAACCAAGGAATTTGCAGCGATTCTTAACAATTTGAAAGTGGATCGCAAAGCTTTAGTAGTAACAGCTGGTTATGAAGAAAACGTGGCATTATCCGCTCGTAATATCCCAGGCGTGAAATTTGTAGTTGCTGACGGAATTAGCGTGCTTGATGTTATGGTTTACGACAAGCTGATCATTACTAAGGATGCGGTACAGAAGGTAGAGGAGGTTTTTGCATAATGAAAGATCCTCGCGATATTATTAAACGCCCTGTAATCACTGAGCGTACAAGTGATATGATGGCTGAGAAGAAATATGTGTTTGAAGTTGAGCTCCGTGCAAACAAAACGGAAATCAAATTGGCTATCGAGTCAATTTTCAAAGTAAAAGTAACGAAAGTTAACACTTTGAGAATGCCGGCTAAGCCAAAACGCTATGGTCGTCATGCCGGTTATACATCGGAATGGAAAAAAGCGATTGTTTCGTTAAGCGCTGATAGCAAAGAGCTTGAATTTTTTGAGAGTGTGTAATTAACCTTTTCAAGTAAGGAGGAATCCAAGTGCCAATTAAAAAATATAAACCAACGTCACCTGCCAGACGTCATATGTCGGTTTCTACATTTGAAGAAATCACAACGTCAACACCGGAGAAATCGTTATTGGCTCCGTTGTTCAAACACGCGGGACGTAACAACCAAGGTAAAATCACGGTTCGTCACCAAGGTGGAGGACACAAACGTAAATACCGGATTATTGACTTCAAACGGAATAAAGATGGAATACCAGGTCGCGTTGCTACGATTGAATACGATCCAAACCGTTCCGCTAACATTGCTTTGATTCATTATGCTGATGGTGAAAAACGTTATATCATCGCTCCTAAGAACTTGAAAGTCGATGATAAAATCGAATCCGGACCTAAAGCGGATATCAAGATCGGTAATGCTTTACCGCTTGAAAATATTCCTGTAGGTACAGTTATCCACAACATCGAGTTGAAACCTGGCAAAGGCGCTCAATTGGTTCGCGCTGCTGGTACTGAAGCTCAATTGCTTGGTAAAGAAGAAACTTATGTAACGATTCGTCTTACTTCCGGCGAAGTTAGAAAAGTTTTGAAAGTTTGCCGCGCAACAATCGGTTCTGTTGGTAACGAAGATTACGAATTGATCAAAGTAGGTAAAGCTGGACGCTCGCGTTGGTTGGGTCAAAGACCTGAAGTCCGCGGTGTTGTAATGAACCCTAACGATCACCCACACGGTGGTGGTGAAGGCCGTGCTCCTATCGGTCGTAAATCTCCAATGTCTCCTTGGGGCAAACCGACTCTTGGTTACAAAACTCGTAAAAAAGGCAAAGCATCTGATAAATATATTGTTCGTCGTCGCACTAAATAATCGGATTCTAGCAAGGGTTGAAGAAAGGAGGAACGAAATATGGGTCGCAGTTTGAAAAAAGGTCCTTTCGTTGACGGCTATCTTATGAAGAAAGTTGAAGCGCAAGGCGACACTCAGAAGAAACAAGTTATTAAAACTTGGTCGCGTCGTTCGACTATTTTCCCGCAATTCATCGGATTTACTTTTGCGGTATACGATGGTAAAAAGCACGTGCCGGTTTACGTTACAGAGGATATGGTTGGTCACAAACTTGGTGAGTTTGCTCCAACTCGTACTTACAAAGGTCATGATGATGACAAGAAGACGAGCAAGCGCTAATTAGAGCTTTGCTTGTGTAATAAGCAGTAAATGAGAGGAGGTACAACACATGTCAGAAGCAAAAAGTATTGCAAGATTCGTTCGTATTGCTCCCCGTAAAGCGCAGCTGGTTGTTGATTTGATCCGCGGCAAGCAAGTAGGAGAAGCAATTGCGATTCTGCGTCATACACCAAGATCCGCTTCACCGATCGTTGAGAAGGTTTTGAACTCTGCCATTGCTAATGCTGAGCATAACTACTCCATGGATCCGAACAACTTGGTCGTATCACAAACATTTGTTAACCAAGGACCAACAATGAAACGGTTCCGTCCACGTGCAATGGGACGTGCTAGCCGCATTAATAAACGTACCAGCCACATTACAATAGTGGTATCCGAAAAATAAGGGAGGGATAACGTGTGGGTCAAAAAGTAAACCCAGTAGGACTTAGAGTTGGGATTATTCGCGATTGGGAATCCAAATGGTTCGCAGGTAAAGATTTCGGCGATCTTCTTATTGAAGATGTTAAAATCCGCGAATACTTAAAAACGAAGCTGAAAGATTCAGCTGTTTCACATATTGAAATCGAACGTGCTGCTAACCGTGTGAATGTTACCATTCAAACAGCTAAGCCTGGTATGGTTATCGGTAAAGGCGGAGCAGAAATCGAAGTTATTCGTAACTACATTGCTAATCTGTCGAACGGCAAAAAGATTCACATCAATATCTCTGAAATCAAAAATCCTGAATTGGATGCAATTTTGGTTGCTGAAAGCATTGCACAACAATTGGAACGTCGCGTTTCATTCCGTCGTGCTATGAAGCAATCGATCCAAAGATCGATGAGAGCCGGAGCAAAAGGAATCAAAACAGCAGTAAGTGGTCGTTTGGGCGGAGCGGAAATCGCTAGAAATGAAGGCTACAGTGAAGGTACAGTGCCTCTTCATACATTGCGTGCGGATATTGACTATGGTACAGCGGAAGCTCATACTACTTATGGTCGTATCGGAGTAAAAGTATGGATCTATCGCGGCGAAGTTCTTCCACCGGCTAAGAAAAAGGCTGTTACGGAAGGAGGCAACTAAGAATGTTAGTTCCTAAACGTGTCAAACACCGTAAAGAGTTTCGTGGTAAAATGCGTGGTCGCGCTAAAGGCGGAACAGAAGTAAGTTTCGGTGAATTCGGATTGCAAGCTTTGGAGCCTGCATGGGTTACCAACCGTCAAATCGAGGCTGCTCGTATTGCGATGACTCGTTACATCAAACGGGGCGGTAAAGTATGGATCAAAATTTTCCCTTCGAAACCGGCAACACAAAAACCGCTTGAAGTACGGATGGGTAGCGGTAAAGGTAGCGTAGAGAAATGGGTTTGCGTTGTAAAACCAGGTAAGATTATGTTTGAACTTGCCGGTGTTAGTGAGGAAATTGCTCGTGAAGCATTACGTCTGGCTTCTCACAAGCTTCCGATCAAAACCAAGTTTGTTAAAAGAGAAGATGTAGGTGGTGAAGCAAATGAAGGCTAGTGAATTTCGCAACCTAACCACTGCTGAAATTGAACAAAAAATTGCCGGCTTTAAAGAAAGACTCTTTAGCCTCCGTTTTCAACTAGCTACCGGTCAACTGGAAAACCCAGTACAGATCCGGGAAGTCCGCAAAGAGATTGCTCGTGCAAAGACTGTTTTGCGTGAAAGAGAACTGGGGATCATTAGTTAATGAGTGAGAGAGGAGGATCTTCCATGAGTGAACGTAACGATCGTAAAACTCAAGTCGGTAAAGTCGTGAGTGACAAAATGGAAAAAACCATCGTTGTTGCGGTTGAAACATACAAAAAACACGATCTTTATCACAAAAGAATTAAATATACGAAGAAATTCAAAGCGCATGACGAGAACAATGAGGCCAAAATCGGTGATGTTGTGAAAATTTCCGAAACACGTCCTTTGTCCAAAGACAAGCGTTGGAGATTGGTTGAAATTGTAGAAAAAGCTGTTTTGGTATAAAAAAGATACGAAGCATCAATTCCGGAAGGAGGGTTTAAACAATGATTCAACCTCTATCTCGTTTAAAAGTGGCTGACAACTCAGGAGCAAAGCAATTGATGTGCATTCGCGTTCTTGGTGGTACTGGACGTCGTGTGGGTCATATCGGTGATTTGATCATCTGCTCGGTAAAAGAAGCAACACCAGGTGGCGTTGTCAAAAAGGGTGATGTTGTCAAAGCGGTAATCGTTCGTACAAAGAGCGGTGCACGCCGTAAAGATGGTTCTTACATTACTTTTGATGAAAATGCAGCTGTAATCGTTAAGGATGATAAGAGTCCTCGTGGAACTCGTATCTTTGGACCAGTTGCTCGCGAACTTCGTGATCGCGACTTTATGAAAATCGTTTCTCTGGCTCCAGAAGTTATCTAATTTAAATGCTGCTTAAGCAGCTGCACGATAGAAGAAATTATGCTTACGAAGTTAGCATTCTACGAATGCTCTCAGGAGGTGGAAACTCAATGCCAAAGCAACCCAAGAAATTGGAGTCTCATAATAACAAACTAAATGTTAAAAAAGACGATAAAGTGTTCGTAATTACTGGCAAAGATAAAGGTAAAAAAGGCCGTGTAATTGCAGCATACCCTCGTGAAAATCGCGTGTTGGTTGAAGGTGTAAATATGATCAAGAAGCATAGCAAACCTTCGCAATCTAACCCACAGGGTGGTATTATCTCGCAAGAAGCACCTATTCACGTATCGAACGTGATGCTGATTGATCCGAAGAGCGGCCAGCCTACCCGTGTAGGTTACAAAGTTCTGGACAACGGTACAAAAGTACGTGTAGCTCGTAAATCCGGTGAAGTTATCGATTAATCGTAAAAGTTAGGAAAGGAGGTACATGAAAGATGGCAGCAAGGTTAAAAGATCGTTTTTTGAATGAAGTAACTCCTGCTTTGATGCAGAAATTCAGTTATACAACGGTTATGCAGGTGCCTAAGATTGAGAAAGTCGTCATTAACATGGGTGTGGGTGAAGCAGTTTCGAACTCCAAAGTGTTGGATGTAGCTGTTCAGGATCTTCAGTTAATCGCTGGTCAAAAGCCGGTTGTTACTAAAGCAAAGAAATCAATCGCAGGCTTCAAATTGCGTGAAAATATGCCGATCGGTGTAAAAGTAACGCTTCGCGGCGAGCGCATGTATCATTTCTTGGACAAATTGTTCAATGTTGCGCTTCCTCGTGTTCGTGACTTCCGCGGTGTTTCTTCAAAAGCATTTGATGGACGCGGTAACTATACATTGGGTTTGAAAGAACAATTAATTTTCCCTGAAATCGAATACGATAAAGTTGATAAAGTACGCGGTATGGATATCGTTATCGTAACTACAGCCCAATCGGACGAAGAGTCCCGTGAGTTATTAACCCAATTAGGAATGCCGTTTACCAAATAAGGTACGGTACAACCGGAGGTGTAAAAGTAAGTGGCAAAAACTTCAATGATCGTGAAGCAACAGCGCACTCCAAAATTCAAGGTGCAGGCTTATACACGCTGCGAACGCTGTGGCCGTCCGCATTCGGTTCTTCGGAAGTTTAAAATTTGCAGAATTTGTTTCCGCGAATTAGCACACGCAGGTCAAATCCCTGGCGTTAAAAAAGCAAGCTGGTAATTACCCAAGTTTCGGGAAGGAGGTTCACATAAATGGTGATGTCAGATCCAATTGCAGATATGCTTACACGTATTCGTAATGCAAACGTTGTGCGTCATGAAACGGTTGAAATCCCTGCTTCGACGGTCAAAAGAGAAATTGCTGAGATCCTCAAAAAAGAAGGTTTTATCCGCGACGCTGAATATATCGAAGATAACAAGCAAGGAATTATCCGCGTATTCTTGAAATACGGACCTAACAATGAACGTGTTATTTCCGGTCTTAAAAGAATCAGCAAACCCGGCTTGCGTGTTTACACAAAAAGTCAAGAGGTTCCTCGCGTACTAGGCGGTTTGGGAATTGCGATTATTTCCACTTCTCAAGGCGTTATGACCGATAAAGAAGCTCGTCAAACTAAAGCTGGCGGAGAAGTTATCTGCTACGTTTGGTAATAAAGAATTTAAATGAACGGAGGTGCATACCATGTCACGTATTGGTCGCAAGCCCATTACAATCCCGAGTGAAGTAAACATCACTCTTGATAACACTCTTATCACAGTAAAAGGCCCTAAGGGTACTTTGTCTCGTGAGTTACACAGAGATATGAAGCTGGTCGTTGCAGAAAATGAAATTTCTGTTGAACGTCCTTCTGATAATAAATTACATCGTTCTCTTCACGGTACTACAAGAAGCGTTGTTGCTAACATGGTAAACGGCGTAACTACTGGTTTTGCAAAAAACCTTGAGCTGGTTGGAGTTGGATACCGCGCTAACAAAACGGGTGATAAGCTGGTTTTGAACGTTGGTTACTCGCATCCAGTTGAAATCGAACCGGAGAACGGTATCGAGTTTGATGTTCCATCAAACACGAAGATCACGGTTAAGGGCATTGACAAAGAATTGGTCGGCGCAGTTGCTGCAAAGATTCGTTCTGTTCGTGAGCCTGAACCTTATAAAGGTAAAGGTATTAAGTACGAAGGCGAACGTATTCTTCGTAAAGAAGGTAAAGCTGGTAAGAAGAAATAAGCTTGCATAAATGCAGGATCATCCTTCATTTAAGTTGAAAGGAGTAAACCTCGAATGATTAACAAAAGCGACAAGAACAAAGCTCGTTTGAAAAGACATTTACGTGTCCGTAAGAAAATTCAAGGAACGACTGAACGTCCGCGCTTGAATATCTTCCGTTCATCCAAGCATATGTACGCACAATTGATCGATGATGTTAAAGGTGTAACTATTGCATCTGCTTCCACTCAAGATAAAGAGTTGAAAGAAAACATCGGCAATGGTGGTAATGCTGAAGCAGCTCGCAAGGTCGGAGCTTTAATTGCAGAGCGCGCTAAGCAAAACGGAGTAGAAAAAATCGTATTTGACCGCGGTGGATATTTGTACCACGGACGTGTGCAGGCATTAGCCGATGCAGCTCGTGAAGCAGGTCTTGAATTTTAATCGAACATATAAGGAGGTAAAATCACTTGCGTATTGATCCCAATACTTTAGAGTTAACAGAAAAAGTTGTTAACATTAATCGTGTATCTAAGGTAGTTAAAGGCGGACGTCGCTTCAGCTTTAGTGCATTAGTTGTTGTTGGCGACGGTAACGGATGGGTAGGCGCAGGAATCGGTAAAGCTGGCGAAGTACCAGATGCAATTCGCAAAGGTATTGAAGATGCTAAGAAAAACCTGATTCATGTACCTATCGTTGGAACCACTATCCCTCACTTGGTTATTGGTAAATTTGGAGCTGGTAATGTTCTTTTGAAACCTGCTTCCAAGGGTACTGGAGTGATCGCGGGCGGTCCAGTTCGTGCAGTGCTGGAACTTGCTGGTGTTGGCGACATCTTGACCAAATCTTTAGGATCTTCTAACTCAATCAACATGGTAAATGCTACTCTTGAAGGCTTACAGCGTCTGAAGCGTGCTGAAGAAGTTGCAAAGCTGCGTGGCAAAACTGTTGAAGAGATTTTAGGGTAGGAGGGATATCATGGCTAAACAATTGCAAATTACCCTCAAACGCAGCTTGATCGGCCGTCCAGAAACACAACGTCGTACTGTAGTTTCACTTGGACTGGGCAAACTGAATTCAACTGTTGTACAACAAGACAATGCAGCGATTCGCGGCATGGTTAATCAAGTAAGTCATTTAGTTGAAGTTACTGAACTGGAAGCATAAATTTGCTTTACAAAACGTATTAAGAGGAGGTGCAAACGATGAAATTGCATGAGCTTACTCCGGCTATCGGGGCACGTAAAGCCCGCAAGCGTGTGGGTCGTGGTATCGGTAGTGGTATGGGAAAAACGTCAACTCGTGGACATAAAGGACAAAATTCGCGCTCTGGCGGTGGTGTTCGTCCAGGTTTTGAAGGGGGACAAAATCCTCTATATCGTCGCTTGCCTAAACGTGGATTTACTAACAGATTCCGTAAGGAATTCGCTATTGTAAATCTGACTGAGCTTAACAAATTTGCTGCTGGTACTGAAGTGACTCCAGAAATTCTTCAAGAGTCCGGTATTATCAAAAATGCAAGAGATGGAATCAAAATCTTGGGCAATGGCGATCTTACTGTTCAGTTGAGTGTAAAAGCTAACAAGTTCTCTCAATCTGCGGTAGAGAAAATTCAGGCTGCCGGCGGTAAAACCGAGGTGATTTAATGTTACGTACCATATCCAATATTTTGAAAGTAGACGATCTGAGGAGAAGAATATTCTTCACCTTAATCGTTTTGATCGTCTACAGAATTGGTGCTTTTATTCCGGTACCTAACATCAACACAGATATTATCAAACTTCAGGATCAAGCCAACACAGGTGGTGTGTTTGGTTTGATGAATACTTTTTCCGGTGGCGCATTGTTCCAATTCTCGATCTTCGCGATGGGAATTATGCCTTATATTACAGCCTCGATCATCGTTCAGCTTTTATCGATGGATGTAATACCACGTTTTGCTCAATGGGCAAAAGAAGGGGAAGTGGGCAGAAAGAAGTTAGCGCAGATTACCCGTTACGGTACAATTGGATTAGGGATTATCCAGGCATTTGGTTTGGCTATCGGATTTAACCGAATCTACACAGGGTTAGTTGTGGATCCTACGTTCACAACGTATGCTTTGATCGCAATCGTTCTGACAGCGGGAACTGCATTTCTGATGTGGTTAGGGGAACAAATCACTGAAAATGGAATTGGAAATGGTATTTCCATTATCATCTTCGCGGGGATTGTAGCTGCAATTCCGACAGGAATTTCACAGATTTACAAAACTCAATTAGCCGATGCTGGAGATGCACTGTTCTTGAATATTATCAAAGTCGTGCTCATCGTAGTTGTTATTATTGCGTTGATCGCTGGGGTTATCTTCATACAACAAGGCATTCGTAAAATTCCGGTGCAATACGCCAAACGGGTTGTAGGTCGCAAGACTTATGGTGGGCAATCGACACACATCCCATTAAAGGTAAATGCAGCGGGTGTAATTCCAGTCATCTTTGCTTTATCATTACTTGTTTTTCCTCCAACACTTGCTAATTTTTGGAGAGGTAATGTAGTGGCAGATTGGATCATTACGAATTTAAATTATACAGCACCACTCGGTATGGTTCTGTATGTACTATTGATCATTGGGTTCACCTTCTTCTACACGTTTGTTCAGATTAATCCTGAACAGATGGCTGACCAAATGAAGAAAAACGGAGGTTACATACCAGGAATTCGTCCTGGGAAAACAACTTCTGTATACTTGACCAGAGTAATGACTCGCATTACTTTGTCTGGTGCTCTTTTCTTGGCTGCGATCTCCATTATTCCAATGGTACTGGGCCACCTTGCAGGCTTGCCGGAATCGGTTCGTATTGGAGGAACTTCCTTGCTAATTGTTATTGGTGTAGGATTGGAAACGATGAAGCAGGTTGAAAGTCAACTGATCAAACGTCATTACAAAGGTTTTATCAATAAATAGTAAATAGGTTCTGATAGTGAACTTTCACTATCGGCACCTATTGTTCTGGTTGCATCATTTGCTGTGATAGGGAGGAATCATTATGAACGTAATATTTATGGGTCCTCCTGGTGCAGGCAAAGGTACACAGGCGGAATCAATCGTCAATGAGTTTCAAATCCCGCATATTTCAACCGGCGACGCTTTTCGTTTAGCCATGAAGCAAGGTACGGCCCTTGGGTTGGAAGCAAAAAAATATGTGGATCAGGGTTTGCTTGTATCGGATGAAATTACGATTGGTATCGTAAAGGAACGACTTCAGCTTCCTGATTGTAAGTCAGGGTTTTTGCTTGACGGATTTCCAAGAACGATCGAGCAAGCGGAAGCTCTCGATAAGATCATGGATTCTTTAGGTTCAAGCATTGATCATGTTATAAACCTTCATGTTGATCGCAGCCTGCTTTTGGCGAGATTAACAGGTCGCAGAATTTGTAGATCTTGTGGTGCTACGTATCATGTCTTGTTTAACCCTCCTCATACTGAGAATGTATGTGATAAATGCTCAGGCGAATTGTACCAAAGATCAGATGATACCGAAGAAAAAGTAGGAACTCGGCTTGACGAGTATCTGAATAAAACAGCACCGCTTTTATCGTATTATCGTAACAAAGGAAATTTGCGTGAGGTTAACGGTGAGCAAGAAATAGGTACGGTTGCTGCACAAATCAGCTTACTATTGCGAGGTCAAGCGAAATGATCATTTGTAAATCTCCAGCTGAGTTGGACTTAATGAGAGAAGCAGGTCGAATTGTAGCCGAAACGCATCGCTTATTACAAAAGGCCGTTCAGCCCGATATTACAACCAAGGAGCTCGATCAAATCGCAGAAGGATATATTCGCAGTCAAGGAGCAATCCCATCTTTTAAAGGATACAACGGTTTTCCTGGAAGTATCTGTGCTTCAGTCAATGATGAATTGGTACATGGTATACCCGGACCGCGTAAGTTGTTGAATGGCGACATCATCAGTATTGATATCGGAGCTCAGTATAAAGGATATCATGGTGACTCAGCCTGGACTTATGGTGTTGGAACCATATCGGATACAGCCAAGAAGCTTTTGGAGGTAACTGAGCAATGCTTATACAAAGGACTAGAGGAAGCTAAACCGGATGCTCGGTTGTATACAATTTCTCATGCTATTCAAAAGTACGTCGAGAACGAAGGTTTTTCAATTGTTCGAGAATATGTTGGGCATGGAATTGGCTCCAAATTACATGAAGAGCCGCAGATTCCAAATTACGGTTTACCAGAACGAGGACCTCGACTGAAGCCGGGAATGGTATTAGCAATCGAACCCATGGTCAATGTCGGTGAACGTTATGTTAAGACACTGAAAGACAATTGGACGGTTGTTACAGTGGATGGCACACTGTGCGCGCATTTTGAGCATACCATTGCAATTACGCCGGATGGTTACGAAATATTTACGAAAGCCTAAAGCGTAGGTGAGCCTTGTGAATTCGGTAAACAAACCACAGCTTGGACAATTAGTTAGGATTATTCGCGGCAACGATTCCGGGAAGTACGCTGTCATCATAAATGTCGAAGACCAACGATTCGTGTGGATTGTAGACGGCGACAAGCGGAGATTCGACCAGCCTAAGAAGAAAAATATACTTCATCTCGAATTGTTACCAACGGTTAGCAGCGAAGTTGTGGAAAGCATGAGCGATAGCGGACGTGTAACCAATAGTAAATTGCGCTTTGTAATCAATAAGGTTGTGAACCAAATTCAATCAGAAGCACAAGAGAAAGGAGAATGACTGTGGCCAAAGAAGATGTTATTGAAGTTGAAGGTACAGTGATTGAACCTCTTCCGAATGCAATGTTTAAAGTGGAGCTGGAAAACGGTCATAAGATACTTGCTCACGTATCCGGTAAAATCAGAATGCACTTTATCCGGATCTTGCCTGGAGATAAAGTAACGGTGGAACTTTCACCTTATGATTTGACTAGAGGCCGTATAACCTATCGTTTTAAATAAATGTATGAACATATATACCTATGCCTACCAAGATAGCTCACTAAAGCTTTCTCGGCTCATGCTTACGAAGACAGTTTTCTCTTGAAAACTCAGCTTATGCTTACGAAGTCAGTTTGCTAAAGCAAACTCTTAGGAGGTAATAAAAATGAAAGTTAGACCGTCGGTTAAGCCGATTTGTGAGAAATGCAAAGTCATTCGTCGCAAAGGCAATGTAATGGTTATTTGCGAAAATCCGAAGCACAAACAAAAACAAGGTTAAGGAGGTGCTTGTATAAATGGCACGTATTGCTGGTGTAGACTTACCTCGTGAAAAGCGCGTGGAAATTGCCCTGACATACATTTTTGGTATCGGTAAAACAACATCCCAAAAGATTTTGGCCGAAACCGGTGTAAGTTCGGCAACTCGCGTTCGCGATTTGACCGAAGATGAAGTAAGCAAGCTTCGTGATGCTATTGACAAAACTGTCAAAGTAGAAGGCGACCTTCGTCGTGAAATTGCTCTGAACATTAAACGTCTAATCGAAATTGGTTGCTATCGTGGTGTTCGTCACCGTCGCGGTTTACCTGTTCGTGGTCAACGTACTAAAACAAATGCCCGTACGCGTAAAGGTCCTCGTCGTACTGTAGCTAATAAGAAAAAATAGTAAAGGGGGTTAACACTGAAAATGGCTAAACCTAAAAAAGTTGTTCGTACGAAACGTCGTGATCGGAAAAACATTGACACCGGAGTAGCACATATCCGTTCAACGTTTAACAATACCATCGTAACTATTACCGATCCTCACGGTAATGCAATCTCTTGGGCGAGTGCTGGTAACATGGGCTTTAAAGGCTCACGTAAAAGCACTCCGTTCGCAGCACAAATGGCTGCTGAAACAGCAGCTAAAGCGGCAATGGAGCATGGGATGAAAGTCGTTGAAGTTATGGTTAAAGGCCCAGGAGCTGGTCGTGAAGCAGCAATTCGTTCGCTTCAAGCAGCTGGTCTGGAAGTTAACCTGATTAAAGACGTAACTCCTGTACCTCACAACGGTTGCCGTCCTCCAAAACGTCGTCGTGTCTAATTGAGATTACGAAGAGTGGTATATTTATCCAAAAGTTGACAATACTATGTGGATAAGAATACTGCACGTTTTATGCGTCTTAAGTTATCCAGAGGGAAACGACGTTTTGAAGGAGGGTTATCATTGATCGAAATCGAAAAGCCGAAAATAGAAACCGTAGCATTAAGCGAAGAGGGCACTTACGGTAAGTTTGTTGTAGAGCCTTTGGAAAGAGGCTATGGAACAACTTTGGGAAACTCGCTGCGCAGAATTTTGCTGTCCTCCTTACCGGGGGCGGCGGTTACCTCGGTTCAAATCGACGGAGTGCTGCACGAGTTTTCAACCGTTCCTGGTGTTAAGGAAGATGTCACTGAGATTATCCTTAACTTAAAGGGACTTTCGCTTAAAATTCATTCCGACGAGGATAAAGTGTTGGAGATTGACGCTGAAGGCGAAGGAGCGGTCGTAGCTGGCGATATTCGTGGTGATAGTGATGTTGAAATCCTTAATCCGGATTTGCACATTGCTACACTTTCATCCGATTCCCGTCTTCATATGCGAATTCACGCAAATCGTGGACGTGGATATGTACAAGCGGATAAGAACAAAAAAGAAGAGCAGCTTATCGGTTTAGTACCGATTGATTCGATTTACACGCCAATCACTCGTGTCAATTACAACATCGAAAATACTCGCGTAGGCCAGGTTACCAATTATGATAAACTGACTCTTGAAGTGTGGACCGATGGAAGTATTCGACCTGAAGAAGCTGTAAGCTTGGGCGCCAAAATTTTGACTGAGCATTTGATGTTATTCGTCGGTTTGACTGATGAAGCTAAAGATGCTGAGATCATGGTTGAAAAAGAAGAGGACAAAAAAGAGAAAGTGCTTGAGATGACGATCGAAGAGCTTGATCTTTCAGTTCGTTCTTACAACTGTTTGAAGCGCGCGGGTATTAATACCGTACAAGAATTGATTACGAAAACCGAAGAAGATATGATGAAGGTTCGTAATCTTGGACGCAAGTCCCTTGAAGAAGTTCAAGAGAAGCTCGAAGAGCTGGGTCTTGGTCTTCGAATGGAAGACTAGACGTCAACGATTATTAAGCATAAGGAGGTTACACATACAATGGCACAACATCAAAAGTTAAGTCGTGATTCCAGTTCACGTAAAGCATTATTTCGTGACCTGGTAACGGATCTGTTCATTTATGAGCGTATTCAAACGACAGAAGCTAAAGCAAAAGAATTACGTTCTATTGCAGAAAAATTAATCACTTTGGCAAAACGCGGAGATCTTCATGCACGTCGTCAGGTGGCTTCCTTTGTTCGCCGCGAAGCAGCGAATGAAAACCAGGACGCTATCCAAAAGCTGTTTGCTGATCTGGCTCCTCGCTACGCGGAACGTCAAGGCGGTTATACACGTATCTTAAAGCTTGGACCACGTCGCGGCGATGCTGCACCAATGGTTTACTTAGAGCTAGTAGATCGTGCATAAAGGGATTGGAAAGGGTGGACAGGATCTTATGATTCTGCTGAAGCCCTTTTTTTTGTAGCCTCAGCTTATGGATATGAGACGGAGGTTAGCCTTGAGAAATATATGCATGACCGTAAGCTATGACGGAACGGCTTATCACGGCTTTCAGACACAGCCAAGCAACAACACGATTCAGGACATTCTGGAGCGTGCGATACGTTCTCTGACGGGTGAGACGATCAAAATAACCTCTTCTGGACGTACCGATGCAGGTGTTCATGCCAGATGCCAGGTTATCAACTTTATCACCTCATCCCCGATTCCTCTCGTTCGTTGGTGCTTGGCTTTAAATACGCTTCTGCCTGCTGACATTATCGTTAGTAACGCAAGGCAGGTCGATGATAATTTCCATTCGAGACGCAGTGCAGACTGCAAAACCTACCGATATACCATCCGTTGCGGCAAACACCCTGATTTATTTCGTCGTAACCAGGAATACTTCCATCCTACACCATTGAATACGGAAGCCATGCAATCAAGTTTGCCCTGTTTGGTGGGAGAACATGATTTTACGTCTTTCTGCTCAATTCGTTCTACCAAGAAGTCCAATGTACGGACGATATATGCCGTCTCATTGGAATGTGAACCGATGGATCCCATTTTGCAATCATATGGTATTCATATTCATGTGACCGGAAATGGTTTTTTATACAATATGGTTCGAATTATTGTCGGTACGCTGATCCAGATCGGAGAAGGCAAACGATCAGCTGATGCAATGAGCGAGATTCTGGCTATACGAGACCGTGCTTTGGCCGGACCAACCGCTATGCCTCATGGGCTGATGCTCTGGGAAGTTTTATACGATAACGATGAGATTAGTTCTTGATTTAATCTTCCGTACGTAGTATAATACAACTTGGCGTTTCTTGATCGGCTAACCCACGGCCCCGGATCAAGCAGGAGCCGTATAAACCATATTAATTAAATGATACAGATAAATTGGATGATGAGATGACAGGTTGTCTCGGTATCAAAAGCGAAACTGTGTCATCAATCAATTACCGATATGCAAAATGTTTAGGAGGAACAACGAAATGCGCACGACATACATGGCTAAGCCTAATGAAGTAGAACGCAAATGGTTCATTGTTGACGCTACAGATAAAACTCTGGGTCGTCTTGCAAGCGAAGTAGCAGCATTAATTCGCGGCAAACACAAACCACAATTCACACCTCATGTGGATACAGGAGATTTTGTTATCGTCATCAATGCAGAAAAGATTCATTTAACAGGTAAGAAATTGCAAAACAAAATGTACTACCGTCACTCCATGTACACAGGCGGTTTGAAAGTAACATCCGCTCAAGACATGATTGCTAACAAACCAGAACGTGTCCTTGAATTGGCAATTTTCGGAATGCTTCCGAAAAACCGTTTAGGTGATGCAATGAAAACGAAACTTAAAGTATATGCAGGATCCGAACACCCGCACCAAGCACAACAACCAGAAGTCTGGGAACTTCGCGGTTAGTTAAAAGGAGGCTATCTTGTGGCACAGGTTCAATACTATGGAACAGGTCGTAGGAAGCATTCGGTAGCTCGCGTACGTCTAGTACCAGGCGAAGGCCGAATTGTGATCAACAAACGTGAATTGGATGAATATTTTGGTTTAGAAACTTTAAAGCTTATCGTTAAGCAACCATTGAATCTTACAGAGACTTTGGGTCAATACGATGTATTGGTTATTGCTAACGGTGGAGGTATCTCTGGACAAGCAGGAGCGATCCGTCATGGTATTTCTCGTGCATTGCTGAAGGTAGATCCTGAATTGCGCGGATCGTTGAAAAAAGCGGGTTTTCTGACTCGTGATCCACGTATGAAAGAGCGTAAAAAATATGGATTGAAAGCCGCTCGTCGTGCTCCTCAGTTCTCCAAGCGTTAAGATATACACATATCGAACAAAAAAAGTCTTTCTGCCGTTTTGGTGGAAAGGCTTTTTTTGTTATGCATTTGCATATCGATATAGTAGTCGTTTTACTCCTAATGGCAAAAGAAAAATTTAATTTGACAAAAAGTCTGGCGGCATTATAATGAAATTATACAAAGAAAGCATATTAATATACTCGGAATTAATTATTTGGGAGGAATTGTAATGAATTTATTTGAAAAAGAGCAGTGGATTCAGGAAGCAGCGGAGCATTATGAGAATCAGTCGGCAGAAACATTGATCGAACTGGCTGTAGAGAAGTTTCCCAATATTACATTAGCCTGTAGTTTCGGCGCAGAGGATGTAGTATTAGTTGATATGCTGCAGAAGCTGAGTCCAAAAACAGACATATTTTATTTAGATACAAATGTTCATTTTCAGGAAACGTACGATACACGTGATAAATTGCAGCAGCACTACGGTTTGGAGTTTGTCCAAGTACTTCCAAAGTTAACTTTAGACGAACAGGCTGCACAATTTGGTGACGAGCTTTGGATAAGCAGTCCGAATCAATGCTGCAATATAAGAAAAGTTGATCCATTAACCGATATTTTGAAAAATTATGATGCATGGATTACTGGTATTCGCCGGGATCAGGCACCGACACGTGCTAATTCCAAAAAAGTTGAATATGATACCAAGTTTGGTTTAGTAAAATTCAACCCATTGGCTAGCTGGACAAGTGAAGACGTATGGAATTATATCCGCAAAAACAATGTTTTGTATAATCCATTGCACGATAACAACTATCCAAGCATTGGCTGCACGCATTGCACACGTCAAGTCGCTGCTGGTGAAGATCCTCGGGCCGGGCGTTGGGCTGGCAATGAAAAAACAGAATGCGGACTTCACAAATAATTATAAAGGAGATTTGCAACCTATGACCGAAACGATTCAACCTCATGGAGGCACGTTGATCAACCGAATCGTGGAAGGTGCAGAGAGAGAGCACCTGCTGGAGCTTGCCAAAACTTTGTACACACTTAAAATAAGTGCATGGGCTATCTCGGATCTGGATTTGATTGGGGTAGGAGCATTTTCACCACTTACCGGCTTTTTGGGAGAAGAGGATTATCAATCTGTTGTTGAACGGATGCGCTTGGCTGACGGTACGGTATGGAGTATTCCGGTAACTCTTCCTGTTGAGGCCCATATTGGTAAAGGCTTTTCAATCGGACAGCAAATCGCACTGGTTGGTGAAGCAGATGACGTTATATATGGCATTCTGGACGTTCAAAGCGTCTATAGTGTCGACCATAAGCATGAGGCTGTAAATGTGTTTAAAACCGACGATTCTGCCCATCCTGGCGTCCAAAAATTGTTTTCCCGCCCTGCTACCCATTTAGGTGGATCCGTGCAGGTATTAAACAGACCCAAAGCAGAGAAGTTTGAGGAGTTTTATTTCGATCCCGCAGAAACCCGCCGCTTATTTGTTGAGAAGGGCTGGAAGACGGTTGTTGGTTTTCAAACCCGTAACCCTGTGCATCGTGCTCATGAGTATATACAAAAAACAGCGATGGAAATCGTGGATGGTCTGTTTCTAAATCCGTTGGTAGGCGAAACGAAGTCTGATGATATTTCGGCTGATGTTCGTATGAAAAGCTATCTGGTATTGCTGGAAAACTACTATCCGAAGGATCGTGTATCCTTAGGGGTATTCCCGGCAGCCATGCGTTATGCAGGACCTCGGGAAGCGATTTTTCACGCAATAGTTCGCAAAAATTACGGCTGCACGCATTTCATCGTAGGTCGTGATCATGCAGGTGTGGGCGACTATTACGGCACGTATGAGGCTCAAGAAATATTTAGCAATTTCAGCAAGGAGGGGTTGGGCATTACCCCGTTGTTCTTTGAGCATAGCTTCTTTTGCAAAAAATGCGGTAACATGGCTTCAAGTAAAACATGTCCTCATGACGCTTCAGAGCACTTGCATTTGTCCGGTACCAAGGTTCGCGCCCTGCTGCGTGATGGACAATGTCCACCAGTTGAATTTACTCGACCAGAAGTAGCTCAAGTGCTGATTGAAGGCATGAAAGAGCCGGAATACGAAGTATACAATCAGACGGAATCACGCTTACAGTCATAAGGTATATTTGTCCACCTCAACCCATATAGATGATACAGAATCTATAGGGACTTGAGGTGGATTTTTGATGTGGAAAAAAAGGAAGCGAATCGTCATATGGCTCACTCTGCAAAGCGGCTTAAAGATCGGGCTCTCAGCTCTGCTTATTGCCCTCATGCTGATTATGTTTAGTTACGAATTGCCCGCAACCAAAACATGGACATATTGGACAATGCCCTTGTCTGGAAAGGTCATTGCACTTGATCCAGGCCATGGTGGCCCTGATGGAGGAGCGGAAAGCAAGGATGGAACTGTAGAAAAGGACATTAACCTGAACATTGCACTGCACCTCCGAGATTATTTGCAGGAAGCCGGCGCACTCGTGGTAATGACCCGAGAGGACGATAAGGATTTAGCAGACTCCTCCACCAAGGGCTACAGTAAGAGAAAGACCGAGGACCTTATGAATCGTGCACAATTTATTAATCAGAAAAAATCGGACTTGTTCCTGAGTGTCCATGTAAACAGCATACCCTCAACTAAATGGTCTGGGGCACAGACGTTCTACTATCCTAATCATAAAGACAGTATTGTATTGGCGACGTTCATCCAGGAGGAACTGAAAACCAATCTGAATAATACAGAGCGTATCGCAAAGCCAGTAGGTAATGTGTTCTT
Organism: Paenibacillus baimaensis; assembly: GCF_025567575.1. Taxonomy (NCBI): domain Bacteria; kingdom Bacillati; phylum Bacillota; class Bacilli; order Caryophanales; family Paenibacillaceae; genus Paenibacillus; species Paenibacillus baimaensis. Next base: position 54,094 of record NZ_JAOQIO010000012.1, read on the forward strand.
GTTAAAAACTTTGCAAATGCCCAGTGCCTTGATTGAGGTAGGTTTTCTATCGAATCCTCCGGAGGCTGACAAGCTGAAGAGTCGTAATTATCAAAAGAAACTCGCGGCTGCTATCTATCAAGGTGTACTCAGATATTACTCAGGTGAAAAAGTGGGTTTATAAACAAACTATGTTATAATAACACTCAAGTATGAATACAGATTGCTGGGGTGAATCTATGGTTACGAAGGAACAATTATTAGATGCAGTCCGCTCAATTCATGATCAGGAGTTTTTGCTGGATTTGGTGGAGCTGCATTTTATTCGAGATATGGTTATTAAAGAAGAGCATGTCGCAGCTACGGTGCTGTTGTCCAACGAAAGTGAAGACTACCGAACAACTCTGGAAAATCAAATTACAGCCGCTTTTCAAAAAGTGGGTGCCCAAGAGGTGCATTTACGCTTCCGAGGGGTATCTGAATTTGATCGGAATGAAGCGTCGCGCAAAATCCAGGAGGCTGCTTCGGCACAAAAGCAAGCAGATACACCCAAGGAACCTACCGATCATCCAGTAAACGCACCTGCTCGTAATATATTAGATGCTGCAGAGGGTGTGCAGTTCATAGCTATTGCAAGTGGCAAGGGCGGAGTAGGTAAATCCACCGTTACCGTTAACCTGGCAGTAGCGCTTGCAAGATTGGGCAAAAAAGTAGGCCTTATTGATGCAGATATTTATGGCTTCAGTGTGCCAGATATGATGGGGATCGACCATAAGCCTGAGCTTATTGACAATAAAATCGTGCCGATTGAGCGATTTGGAGTTAAAGTAATCTCTATGGGCTTCTTCGTAGAGGACAATACGCCAGTCATTTGGCGTGGCCCGATGCTTGGTAAAATGCTGCGGAACTTTTTCCAGGAAGTGACCTGGGGTGATGTCGAATACGTTTTGTTGGATTTACCGCCCGGTACAGGTGATGTTGCCTTGGATGTACATCAGATGATCCCGCAAAGCAAAGAAATTATTGTCACAACTCCACATGCTACTGCAGCTTTTGTTGCTGCAAGGGCTGGTGCTATGGCTATACATACCGAGCATGAAATTATTGGAATCGTTGAAAATATGTCTTATTACAAGGATTCTAGTGGAGAGAAGGCTTATGTATTTGGTAGAGGTGGTGGCGGCAAGCTGGCAGAAGAGCTGCATACAGAGCTGCTTGCTCAAATCCCTTTGGGTGCGCCTGATAATCACCCTGCTGAGTCTGATTATTCACCATCGGTTTACAAAGCTGAATCCGAAACGGGTAACCTATATAAAGAACTTGCACTAAAGGTCATTAATAAATAATACAGAAATAAACAGACCGTCCGAGATCGTAATCGGGCGGTCATTTTTTTGTGAGTTGTTTTGAACTGCTTTTTCGGGCCTTCTCGAATTATTTCTTCTGATTACCACCGCCGCCGCTTTCCTGAGAGCCGCCGCCACTCTGACTTTCTCCTCCTGACTTACTCTGCCCCTTGGGTTGTGATTCTTCCTCAAGCACCTTTTTCATCACATTCATTAAATCAAGACGAAACAACGGACTTTGCATGGATTCCTGAATGACGGTTTTGGTCTGCTGTCTATAAGGAGTGCTTTTCAACGTATCCAGAAGCATTTTTTCAAAATCCGGATTTTTCATGGTACTGACCAGTGCTTGCTGATATTCAGGGTCTTTCATCAAATCCTTTTGCAGCTGCTTCATTTCCTTTTGAATCGCCTTGGCAAATTCACCAGCAAATTTAGGATCAGTAATAACCGTTTGTAAAAATTTATTATTGCTCGTATCGGTAAGTACGTCCTTAACCGCAAGTTGAATGTGCTGGGCATCACCGGCTGACAATAACTTTAACTGACCTCCGTCTTGTGCAGCTGCTTTTTGCGATGCTGTGAGTATAGCCTTTTGCCCATCCTCGGTTTTTAATATGTCGAGCACCATCGTTTTGGTATCCTTGTAACCGCCGTTTTGCGATTGTGAAGAGCTGCTATCCGAGCCGCAAGAAGATAATACCATCCCAATAAGAATGAGAAGAACAACCTGACGCAACCATTGAGATTTCATGACTTCGTGGCTCCTTTCATGATTTGTTGTGTGTAGTATTCGCCAAAATGCCTTATTTGAAATCCCCTCCCCATTAGCTTTTTATTGAGAAGGTTGGTACAATTAGCATCAGAAAAGACGCATGTGCTGGGGGTAAAAGTTGTGACATTACGTAAATGGTTTTATTTATTCTGGACGACACTTGTGATTGGGGCTGTAGCAGCTTTAATTATCGGTTTTATTTTACAGTCCACCGATCAGAAGATAAGTGTGCTTAATGGTAATGAAATTGGTTTTAACATGGTGACGATGCTGCTTGGTGGGGCCATGATCAGCGTTCTCAGTCAAATGGGTTTTTTCTCTTACTTGATTGTTCGTTTTATAGTGATGGGCATGATAAGAGCTAAATGGATTACAGATACACTGCAGTTGATCTGTGTCCTTATTGCCTTGGTCGATTTGGTGTTTCTAAGACATGAAGATGCGCAAGAAAGCTGGCTTACCTACATGATGCTGCCGCTTATTTTACTTGTTGTCGCGTTCTCCACTTCTTGGTGGAAGGTGAAGCTGACCAACAAAAATGGATTTATCCCTACATTATTTTTTATGACAGCCGTTACGGCCATCGAAGCAGTACCAGCGCTCAGGATCAATAGTGCAGCTTCAACTCTCTTTATGATGATCCCTTTGCTTGCTTGCAATGCATGGCAAATATTGATTTTATCGAAAGTGCTAAAAACAAACAAAGAGCCGCTGTGACGGCTCTTCTTAATTTCTATTAGTCAACACTGAATTATTGAAGCTGTTTCATGGCTTGGTCTTCGACGGGTGGTTTGTTGCGAACCTCTGTTTGCTTCATCAGCTCACTGACCGTAACGAACTCATAGCCTTTGGCGCGAAGCTGATCGATAATGACGGGCAGCGCTTCGTGAGTTTGCTTGACGGAGTCGCTGGCATGCATAAGTACGATGTCTCCGGGGTGAGCCTTGGATACAACACGATTAATAATATTATCGACGCCTTTATTCATCCAATCCATAGAATCTGTATCCCATTGGATGACCGTGTAATTAAGCTCGTTAGCGATGCGGAGCACTCTTTTGTCAAAATCACCGTTAGGTAACCGGATCAGATTCGGATTTTTACCAGTAACCTGGTTTAAGATTTGGTTGGCTGTTTTAATTTGTGTCCGAATCTCATCGTCGTTGAGACTGCTGTAGTTTACATGCTTATGCCCGTGACTCCCAACCTCCCATCCACCTTTAACAATTCGCTGCACCATCTCGGGATGATCCTTACTCCAGGGTGAAGAGAGGAAGAAAGTAGCGTTCTTTACCCCTTTGTCCTCCAAAATTTTGAGGATAGGTTCGGTTCGTTTGTCTCCCCAGCTGATGTCAAAGGTAAGTGCTATCCACTTTTTCTCGGTTTGTACACTATAAATGGCTGCAGGCTCACTTTGCGAAAAGACCGTCACTTGATCTCGCTCTGAATAAATAATACCAATTGCAAAAATGATCGCTACAGCAATAATAAAAACTTGCTTAATTTTTTTCCCGTTCACCACATAAAAGTAATTCATGAACCTAACCTCCCGGCAGCCCTGCTTACCAAGAAGGGCTTGTATATTTTGCATTTAATACAGTGTATGCTGGGACAAGGAAGATATGATAAGAGCTTGGCTACTACTTGTAAGACCATAGAATAAACGTAGGGAGATGAGAAATCATGAATAATATAAGAATACAACTCAAGCTGATGAAGCATTATTTTATCGCGGCGACACTTGTCTTTGTTGTTGGGATGATACTTGGAGCGGGATTTTCGGATTCATTCCAGACTTTTATTGAAACACAGTTAAAAGCCTTGGAGCAGCTTACACAATCAATGGCTGACAAACCGAATCCGCAATGGTCGATGTTCTGGCTGATTTTTTGGAATAATGTATTGAAGACGCTGCTGGTCATCGCATTAGGCGCTTTTTTTGGGATATTACCGTTGTTTTTTTTACTAACGAACGGATTACTGCTCGGTTATATAGGAGCTTTGTCTGCACATAAAGAATCGCTGCTCTTTGTTTTAAAAGGTATCGTCCCTCACGGCATTCTTGAAATTCCGGCGATCATCATTGCAGCTGCGTTTGGTATGCGCCTGGGTGTTCTGATGATGAAGTCTTTAGCTGCTCTAATAAGCCCGAATAGACCGAATGCTTATAAAGAAGAGCTGCTTGGCTTTGCTAAGGCGATAGGTCCTGTCGTGATCGTGCTTGTTGTTACATTGACCGTAGCTGCGCTGATCGAAAGTACATTTACCTACTGGCTTGTAAAAAGTTAACGCGTATACCGCATAAAAAAACTAAATATGTGCATAACAGTAAAGCAGACGAGCTGCTTAACTGGCTTAGGCATGCAGGTTTAAAGCGCGAAGTGAATTTGGATGGATCAGTGCTTTAACATTGCATGCTTTTTGGCGTCTTCAGATGGTCAGGATAACTTCAGATGAAAGGGGCATTGAGGCTGATGCTCGGTTTTTTGTTTAATGCAAGGGAATGCAGTGAGCTCGACTACGTGTTAAAAAAAGAATTGGATGAAATGCTGTTCGACTTAAATGATAAAAAATTGGATAATGAAGTCAAGAAAGCGATTGAATCCCGTTACAAAGTGATTTTTCGAATGTATGCAAGGCTGGCTTCGCCCAGAGAAATTTCGAAATATGCGAGGAATAAAATGCAACGTTAAAATAATTGAAATGAATTGCTTGACTTATACAGCAGGGGTATGATACATTACATCTCGCCGCTAAAAACGGTACAAGCATAAAACCAACAAGATCAAGCCTGTTATCCTTAATTTCAAAAAAAAGCTTGCATTGAAGTAGGTTAGTGTGGTATATTAAAAAAGTCGCCGCTAAAATTAAATGATTAATAACATTTAATTAAAGTGAACGCATATAGTGAGTGAATATAATGTATGATTAAATGATTGTCCTTTGAAAACTGAATCAACGAGTGAGTAAATAGCAGTACAAGAGAATGCAAATT
>NZ_JAOQIO010000045.1:0-50738 GCF_025567575.1 Paenibacillus baimaensis
TCGCCACCGACCCGCAAATCGTTCTCCGCTCTTGGCGCATGCCATTCCTCGGAAGGTTGATACCACGTGCATAATATGGAATAAACTGGGTGAGTTCGCATCCACCTCTGTTCCCGTATGCCTTTTAAGATTCAACTAGCTACCGCCTCCTCTGTTTCTCCTATCTCTCAATTAAACTAAAGGTGAAATCCTGCGAATTCATGAGCTAGAGTGAGTATCACTTATCATATCGAGGGAGCTGAACAGCCTGCAGGATCTCGCCGGCAGGCTGTGTAATTAACCGGGTTGTCGCGATCTGATCGAGAATGGCTTGAAGCGCGGTGAGCTGCACCTTGCGATTAATCGTTAGATACAGATTCTGCCCCTTGACCGGCTTGGTCAGCTTCATGTCGCCGACGATCCGGCTCATGCTGTCGATTTGATAGGATTTATAACCGTTAAGCCCCCACATCTCCTTCTGATACATCAACTCGATGCCGTCGTAGCCGACCTCCTCGGAATCCAAATACTTAAGCGTGGGATCCGATTGATCCGCGTTGATTTCTTTGTAAAAGTCCAGATTCTCCTTGGCTCCCTTCATCTTGTTCATATAGCCGACCAATTGAACTGCGACCCGGTCGGGGCTGTACTGGCGGATGCGCTCCTCCACGATCTCCATGTCCGGATACTCGTCGCGGTGCTCGCTAAGATAGGCGATCTCTTCTTTTGACAGTCCCGATTTGATCCGTCGTTGTTGGAATGGCAGATGCGTTCTGCCTTTGATGTCCATAGCCTCTATAACTTCCTCAGTCGTCAACGGCTTGGAATTCGCTTCGCCTTTTTCGTTAAACAGCTACACGAGTTTTGCAGCCAGCGCCTCCGCCGCTTCTTGCTTAAAACCTGTTTTGAAAGTAAAGTATAGGGACTGAGTTGAGATCGAATATGCGATCTGCTGTCCCGCCGAATCGTAAATATTGCCGCGGATGGGCGGGATGGATACGCCCTTCGTGATCATGCTTGTCTGGCGTTCCTAGAGACAGAAATGTAAGCATGAAAAAGACATTTAACCTAATACTGAAATGGTGAAGGTTTCGAACTTTTTCTTTCGTACTTCGGTTTTATCATTAATTTCCATACCGTTCCTCATTCCGTCACTCGATACCCACCCTTTAATTGTCATATATTCAGACGAATTCCTTTTTAGAGAGGTTCAATCTTTATCCCTGCACAATAAGAATAAGCAACCTTACGGGAATGGCGGGTATCCGAACTCAATACCAAGTTATTTTTCAAAATTTACGCTTCCGAATCCATGAGACCGATGAATTCCCGGATCGGCTGTCGTCTATATAAACGAAGGCATAAATGAACACAAACTAATTTGACGAAGAGGTGTTTTGAAAATGGCATTAACGTCCGCATTCACGAGCTTCAACCTGCCTGTAAAAAACGTAGAACAATCGAAAGCGTTCTTCACCGGACTCGGATTCGAGCTCAACCCGCAATTCCCCGAGAACGAGAATTCGGTAGCCATCGTGATCGGCGACAACCTGCAGGTCATGCTGATCAATCAAGCATTCTTTAATACGCTCACGGAGAAGGAATCCGTCGATACGAGCAAGTATGCGCAGATGACGATCGCATTGGCCTTCGAGAGCCGGGAAAAGGTCGATGAAATCGTGAATACCGCGGTCTCCTTGGGCGGGAAATTGCACGCTGAACCTGAAGATCATGGGTTCATGTATCATTGGGGCTTCGTGGACTTGGACGGCCATCTGTGGGCCATTAACTACATGAACATGGATGCGGCACAAGGTTAAGGCTAACGGAGAGCACGCTCGTACTAGGGTTCAAAAAGAAAGACGCCGGGCATCTTCCCCGGCGTTTTCTTCGCGATGATTAGTTTTGTTCGGTATAGGCCTTGAAATTGTCCATGATCGCTTGCGAGAGCCTGCTTGCTGGAACTCGACGGGATTGGAGCTTTCCGCGTCGAACGTTTCAATGACCTTCGTCTCATTCCCTTGATCGACGAAAGCAATATCCACTCTTCTTCCGTCCTCCATGGTGTAGCCGATCGCCTCATGCCGATTCACGACATCGTAGACGCCGCCAAAATCAAAGGCCATGCTGCCATCCTTCGCTTCCATCCGTGTCAGAAACTTGCCGCCGACCCGCAGATCGTTTTCGGCTCTCGGCGCATGCCAGTCCTCGGACGCTTGATTCCACTTCGTGATGTGATCCGGCTCGGTCCAATAGCGCCATACCTTCTCGACAGGGGCTTGAATGACGGCTTGCACGGTTACTTTCGTCGGTTGACTCGTTTCCATTTTAAATAGACACCTCTCTCATGATATTCGTCGTTTGGTTATTCTCAATGATATAGACGTAAGCCAATGACGAAATTCATTGGTCAATTCGCTCAGGCAGCCCAAATCCGAAAATAATGGCGTATGAATGAAGTTTTGAACGTGCAGGATTTGATTTTCTTTGGTTTCGATGACGTGGATGCCCCAGGGTACCAGGCCAGAGCCCTCTTTGCCCGGCATATACTGGGCCAACGCTGGATAACCGCCATTCACCGTAATGGGCACAAATCGCGAACCTTCGCAATGCCAGCGAGTAAGCGAATAGAAGGCGGACAAATCTTCCTTGCCGCGGATCCACATTTCGAAGGGCGGCATCGACATGCAGCCTTCCTCGTGGAACAACGCGACGAGCGCAGCAATATCGAATTGCTCGAAGGCCTCCACATACTGGGACAGCAGCTGCTGCTCCGGTTGAACGTCCATGCTGCTGAGCTCATCCGAGCGAAGCTGCGCCCGGTCCATCGTCTCTCGGGCTCTTTGCAAGGCGCTGTTCACCGCTGCCGGCGACATCATCAACGTTTCCGCGATCTGCTTGGAGGACCACTTAAATATATCCTTTCCGTTCAACTTAACATCATAGTACTGGTATAACCTTCCAAAATATTGATGACTTGGAGGGTTATTTGGCATGCTTATTATAACTATACCATATGATTTAGATTCACTTTACTGGGAATCTTGACAAGCTATTAGCTGGTATAGCTGAGCGAAAGGCTACCTTTTGTGCTGGCAGCCTCCCATTGGTGTTTATTGAACAAATGTATCCCGTTAGAGTTTAATCCTCGCTTTTTATTCTTTCCAAAGCTTGTTCAATGGTTTCAAACTTAATTTTATTCCCATTCCAAAACATGAGAAAGAGTGTATCTTTTCGAAGCCTTAGGCATACGCTCAATTATATCGTTACTGAGAGGATGTTGCTCGTGTTTCCTTATCATTCCGGGAATAATCAAATTCCAAATCCTTATTACCGGTCTGTACCGCAGGGTCAATATTATAACCCTTATTCCGAATCAGGATGGTTTGGGTGGCATTATCCCATAGAATCAGAAGGAAGTTTTCGGCATTCTCAACGGCTTACTTTTGTCCTCGTGCATGGTTCCTGGGCTGATGCTCACTTTTGGGATGGCGTAGCTGCGGTACTGCGTAGTCAAGGGAACATAGTCTACACTCCAGAATACGCAGGCCATGGAACTGATCCAAATAAAAATGTCACTCATGCAATGATTACAAAATCAGTCGTTGATTATATTAGACACCTGAACTTGTTCGATTTTATTCTCGTTGGGCACAGCTTTGGTGGAACAGTCATCCAAAAAGTTGCTGAACAGGTACCTGATCGTATTAAACGTTTGGTCTTCTGGGATGCGTTCGTATTAAAAGACGGAGAATCGGTTGTTGATGAGTTACCGTCTCAAACAAGAAACGGTTTTGAACAGCTTAGAGCCATGTCGAATGACGACACAATCATGCTTCCGTTTGATTTGTTTCGAGTTTTGTTCGTAAATACGGCCACCACCGAGGATGCTAAACTTTTTTATACAAGTGTAGCTCCGGAGCCGGCTAAACCGCTTTTCGAGAAACTGGATCTTAAAACGTTCTACGCGCTACAAACCCCCAAAAGCTATGTATATTTCTACCAAGATAATGTATTGCCTCAAGGGGAAGGCTACGGTTGGAATCCCCACATGTCAATACGACTGGGTCTGTTCCGCCTGATCGTTGGCGATGGGGACCACTTTACGGATACACGTACAAGACCGGCTTATTTGGCACAGAAGATTTACGATGCAAGTCGGGATTGATTCACTCAAGCGTAAATATGCTTGAGGTTTTTTGCCCGGGAAATAAGCTATTCTTCCCGTTCGTATTATGAGATCAGCCAGAACTTACTGGTTGATCCTTTTTTATTTAGGTTGAGGATTAAAGATAGCCGGGTCGAACGTACTTGCCCGTGAGACTTGATCAGAGCGCTATAATGTTCTACCCCTACTTGTCATTACCATGATTGAGACTGGTTGGGACGCAATCCCGTATAACAAGCGATGCTATGGAGCAACAAGAAGAACCCATAGGGGCTACCGGTAAATTTATATCGAGGAGAGATGGGATGAATCCTGTATTCGGGCTAGACATTTCTAAAGGAGAGGGCCATGGACAAGCCTTTTTAGAGCGCGGTAAACCGTACAGAGGAACGTTTCAATTCGACCATACCCGTGAAGGGCTGCCGAAGCTCCTTCAAAGGACGTTGTCCGGACGCTTGCTCTACATTGTGAACAGTGCTTGTTCTAGAAGCAACCACTAGTCACCGTCAAGCTGCACCTTCTTGCATCTGATTTTAAGAAAGCAACAATTACCGCAACTATTCGGAAGAGGCTGTCGAGCGGTTGAGGCTGATCAAGAAGTTCCAGTCCATCGGCTGTTTGCTGGCCGAACTGAAGGAAGCTTTGCAGGACTGCGAAACCAATAAGAGCACCAATCTGCAGATTATAGATTGGATTCGCGACAAGAAAAAGGAGATCGAAAGGAAACCGTTACCTGGGATAAAGAAATCGATACCTGTAAACAAGAATGCATACAAGCGATTCGTTCGGCGACTCGGAATACAGCAACTCTGAGACTGAGGATGATGCATATTGTCTGCTTAAAGACATCTTTGTTAAATCACCTCACTATTGTCAAATGCTGAGACGTCTAATTGACCTCTTCTAAGAGTTAAAACTTTATGCGTTGTCCGATATGCCTTGAAATCAGCGATCGGTATGCGCGTTTGCTCCATCGAGTCACGTTCGCGGACTGTCGGCTTCCGACTCGAAATCATACGTGATGCAGAACGGCGTACCGATCTCGTTTTCCCTCGCATAGACATGGATTGCCCAAGTCCCTTCTTCTTCAGCAATGATTTTAGGGGTACAAATATGTCTCCCTGAACGCGAAACGAGCCTTAGAAGCGATTCTAGAGGCTCGTATTTCTTTGGAAATTCTGTTGCTCTCAACAAATGGGACTTTTTCAGTGGCCTCCGATGGTCGTGAATCAATCTATTTACTTCTCTTGACAAAAAGCACCTTCTTCGTTTGGTATCATGAATGTGTCGGGCAACTATGCAAACAAAGAGAGGTGAGTAACTTATGGTACACTATCGTTCCTATCTGACCAGTCTCGTTTTTCATCTGTATTCATCGCCATTGCGATACAACCCCAGACCGTTCATTACATAGGGATGAACAATGTCTACAAGCACATCGGTTCGATCTTTCTCCTCGACATTTAACCAATAATGTGCAGCGCCATAGATCGCTGAACCTGTCATGACCGCCGTGATTTTTATATGATGCCTGTCCGCCCCATGGTGGGTATCCCCTTTCAGAAAAATGTTCTCTATGGTTTGCTGCAGCATTTTCTTTATTTTTTCATCGACAAGCGTAGCCATCGAATTGGAATCCATTCTGCAGATCCGATAAAAATCCACGATGTATTGGTGCGTCAACAAGATCAACTGGTCACATATTTCATCCGTAAACTCCTGTGCATTCGCCACTTGCTCAGGAATCATTTCATGAAAAGCCTGTTCTGTGACTTCGTCAAGCAAAGCATATTTATCTTCAAAATGGGCATAAAAGGTGGCGCGGTTAATGGTTGCTTTCTGAGCGATATCTTTGATGGTGATTGCATCAAATCCTTTTCTCCGCAACAAATCTCTGAACGCTGCTCTAATTAACTGTCGTGTGCGCAACACCCTCGGATCTTCCTGATTTACCATTTCTATATCTCCTTGTTAAACATCAATTATCACAATGTGTTGCCTATGCAACTTTCATCTAACTCTGCCGGTTGAAATCATAAGCATGCGATATTATTATTATCTTATCAAACAGGTGTTGCTTAAACAATCTGTGACTAATTCTATGAAAGGAAGGATCATATTGAACACCAAACCACATAGACTTTTAATATTTGGCGCCGGCGTGATTGGCAGTGTATATGCACTCCGATTAGCACAGTCGGGACTGGACGTCACTATACTGGCACGAGGAAAGAGACTGGAGGCGCTGAAAAGGGACGGTCTGAAATACCACGATAATGGATCGATAAAGCAAATATCGATCAACACGATAGAAAAGCTTGATAACGACGACATTTATGATTTTATCTTTGTTCCAGTGCGATATGATCAGGCCGAATCCGCCCTGTCTGCGATCAAGCATAATCGAAGCAAGACCATCGTCACCTTTACCAACACCATTGGATATGACTCTTGGCTTGAAATCGTGGGCGATCGCTTACTTCCGGGATTCCCGGGCGCCGGTGGAGACATCAAAGAAGATGTTCTATACGCCCAATTCGGTTCCGAAAAACATCATGGAACCATTTTTGGTGAAATAAATGGACTGACGACCGAAAGAGTGAAAGAGCTTGCCCAAATATTTGAATCGGTGGATTTGCATTATGAAATCCAAAAAGACATTCAAGCATTCCATATATCGCATACTGCGTTGGCTATTGTCAACAAGCATTTCTATACAAATGACGGAATGGTGGATATTGAGACGGCAAGAAGTGTAAGCACTCTAAGCAAGATCGCCGCAGATATTAAACAAAACATTCACTTGGTAGAGCAAGCCGGAATTCCGGTAATCCCACCCGAAACGAAGGCAATGGGAGAATTGCCTGACAACGATATTATTTCCCGTTACCGCCAGATGCTGAGCAATGACTTCATAATTGATGTAAAGCTTGGGAACCATGCTATCAGCCAAAAAGCAGAAATAATGTTATTGGATGAGATGTTTCATAAAATGATATCCGCCCGGCGATGACATCACCATAAGCTCCATAAAGGACGGCAAAGGATTGATATTACCTCCCCAGTGGGAAAGCAATTAACGGATAATACCAAGGATTTGGCCAAGTTAACAAACAGCGGCAGTTGAAAAATCAACGTATGTTCAATTTAAGAGGAGGATAATCATGAAAGCTATTGCTTTGATAAAAATAAGGATGAACATATTCATCCTTATTTTTAATTTATCATTTAGTTTATTTTATATGGTTAGTCGTCGTACATAATGGTAAGGGTTTTTAGTTGTTCAAACCCCATGGCTGCTGCTGAGCCCTTAAGAGTGTGTGCTGCCCGGAATATCATTGTTGGTGTTGGAGAAGAACGGAGACCTGTAGCTGCTCATCCACCTCATCCAGAATCAGAAGTAACTGGAGCTGAAGCAGAGTGACAAGTCCTCCCTCGCTATACCCAATTCATTTCTGGGAAGGTGACAACCCTTTCTACAGCATCGACGATAACTCCGACGCTTTCCTGCTCAGGATTAACAACAACGATACGAGATTTCCCGGAAAATGGAAGCTCAGGTAGCGCAAATCGACGATATAGCGTTCAGCATCAAAGGCAGCCACTCTCGCAAAGCAACCTGCCTGGATAACGCTTGCATCGAATCCTTCTTTTCGCATCTCAAAACAGAGAAGTTGTATCTTCAACAGTGTAAGTCAGAATCGGAGATTCATCAAGCCGTAGAGGACTATATTTATTATTATAACTATCAACGGTTTCAATCTAAACTCAAACAACGCGCACCGATTGAGTATCGGCACGCGTTGGCTGCATAGCTTTTTTTCAATTGTCTACTTGACGGGGGTATGACCAAGGCACGATCAAGGTTTTTCCTTTATGCAGATTTATTTGATTATTAAAATATCTCCTTTTTTGATCTACAATATCCTTGAAAAATGTTATGGTATTTCCCATGGATCGGGTGCCCTGATTACTCTTGCAACAGATGACCCCCAGTGGCAGGCGTTGCATCCACACTTACAATACATCCGCCAATTCTCGGGAAGTTTCGTATTACCAGACTATCATTCTTGTATAAACACATTATCAAGCAGGACTGACGGTCAGTATTCCCCTGTTTTCTCCGGGAAGCCGGATATCCAGCAGGCCGTCATCCATCGTTCCAGCCTCCAGAGGTCGACCATTCCATGTGATCTGGTAGGTATGCCCGGCCTTCATGCATACAAGAAGCGTATGCGAATGATCTTGCTCTCCGTAATAAAGCAGTTCAACCGAAAGCTCCGTGTTGTCTCCGGAGAACTCCGTGCGCACCTGCCAAACATCATAGCCGCAGTTGACTGTTCCGGGTTTGTGATAAGCGGCAAACCAGCTGAGCACAGGTGCCGATAGTCCTCCGAAGTGATGCCAACCGGCTCCTCTTCCCGACTCCACAATGAAATGCTCATAACAGTTATAGGTCTGTTCGGTTTCCTTTTTCCACAGCTCCAATGCTGTGCGCGCGATAACGTGTGCCTGATCGCCGCAGCCGAGACTGAGCAGCATTTTCCAATAAAACCACTGATGGGCCATCCATACGGCTCCATTCCAATACCCATCCTTCTTATAATAGGCGGCTTTCTGATCGACAGTGGACAGGCCGATCGCTGTACTCAACCGAGTAGGGTCGGTTATGTAACCGAGTAAACGTCGTTCCTGCTCGGGTGTGCAAATCCCGGCGACAAGCGGGTATGCTCCGTCGAGTCCCATATTATAATTCTGCCCGCTCTCATGGCGGAGCAAGCCGTTCGGACGGCCCTGAGCATCATGGATGACATAACCGAAATAGCCGCTTTGCTCATCCCAGGCGTTGTCCTGAACCGCACTGCTGAATACGTTTATGTCTTCCTCATACCCTGCAATATCCACTTCCAGACCGCCTATGGCAGCCGCCACCATTTTCATTATCTTGGCGATTCTGATGGCATGACAGGTGGTGGAGACGGGTGCCGTTTCAGACGTCATCCCACTGCGATGAACCTCAACCTGCGGGGGATAATCATCCCAGCCGCCGGAGTTGTAGAAATAATCCCACGTCTTCAGCAAATTTGAGGACAGCGTCCTTGTCGTCGAGCTCCCCAGCTTGCCCGCATAAAATAAATAATACTGCCGAAGCCGCGGATAAAAATAGTCCATCAACTCTCTCGATCCGGTTTTATTCCAAATCTCCAGAAACAAGTAATGCTGCACAGGAACCATACTGCCATGATGAATAAAAGCCGCATGAGAATCCCCGGGTTCGGTAACGTAAGCGTTCAGGCATTCCACCGATCGCTTTATATCGAGCTCCGCCAATCCAATCCCTATGAAGCCAGAGTCCCATGTGTATAAGCTGTCCCACCAGCGTCCAGGAGTGTTATGACGGATATAGGTCCGCTTCGTATATACTGGATAGACGACATTCATCGCCAAAGTCGCTTCCATCAGCTGCTGACTGAAGCGGTACGGCTCACCCGACGGATTAAACGGCTTCATCTTCGCTTCTGATGCCCGCTTCACTGCAGCAAAGACGGTCTCACACTGCTCCGCATCGGTATGAAAAGAAGCAAGCTGCCTTTCAACTGATTCTTTACTTCCGGAGCAAACCATTCCATGAGTGATGGTACTCGACTGGGCAGGCAGAGGAATGGGTCTCAGATATACATTCGTAAAATGACCGTCTCCCTCACCCTTAAATACTGAATTCACATGATGATGCACATTGTGACGCATAAACCGGTCCAACTCATCGCAATGGAATTCTCTAACCTCATAATCATCATAAGTCCAGAGCAATCCGTAATAACCGACGATGCCATCGTATTTCAGCAGCAAGCTGTTCGGAACCGGCCCCTGAATCATTAACGGATGCGCATTTGCTTCCTCCGGCACAAACCGCACCTGATCAAGCAGGTGCCGTTCCGTGATAACAAACCCGTCCAGCACCGCAGAAATCTTGGCACATTCAACATCCCGTTCCATGGAGGTGAAGACGATTTCGTGCCGTCCCGCAGGCAGCGGCCCCAGACTCATGCTGACTTCTCTCGGCTCCCCGGTACCGCTAAGCTCCAACAGCGAGAGCGATGCATCCGCTGCTCCGCTAATCCCCAACAGCAACTTTTCCCCTTCCAGCAGTCTGCAGCGCAGCAGGAGCACAGCATGCTCCATCGGATCGGGCAGCTCATAGCTGTACGATACTCGGTCCCCGACCTCCCGTCCGAAGCGAAGTGCTGAGCCCTCCACCAGGCCTTGCCCTCTCTCTTCACCGCGATAAAAGCCGTCGTATACGAGAGTATCTCTCGGGGAGGGATCTGCGAATGACAAGACTTCATAATCCAGCGCGTCCGTCCACAAGGCCCGCTCCGGAAGTTCCACCCTACATGTTCGCAGCAGATCTCCATGGCCCCGCACCTGCGGGAAATGCAAGGAGGCCATGTAATGCAGCACGACGTTTTGCTCGGCGTCCGTCCGGTTAACGAATTCACACCGCACCAGCCGTGCATGCTCAGACAATTCGGCATAGGAAATATCCGTATACACTTGATCCTTCCACTCTAGCTCATGGCGGTGCGTGAACCAGCTCAAATCGGGCGATGCTTCCCATGGGTGATAGCCCGACTCCCACATCGTGTTTGGCACATCGACTTTTCTGCGATAAAATCCGGGGAACACGCTAAGATCGAAACGCAGCCCTTTTTGCGCATCGGCTATATGGGAGATTCCGATATATTTTTTCGTATAGGGTCCCCATAAAGGGAGTTGCTTCAAATCATGTGTTCCTGCTAAATACTCTATTGGCTCCAATTGCTACACTCCTCACAAGAGAATAGAGGCTGTTCAACCGCAACGTTATTACGGGAGATACAGCCTCTTATTTCTATAGTATCTGATTTTCACTTCTTCTGAGTGCTTTTGTACCAGTCCGTTGCTTCTTTAATGACCTGATCTCCACCACGTTTTTTCCAATCCTCAACGAATTTGTCGAACGCTTCTGGGGCTTCCTTGCCTGTAATAATTTTTGCGGCAAGCTCCAACCATAGTCCGTCTCTGGCAAGCTCAGGACGAGCCTGCAAAGTCGGTAGCGCCGGCATACCCAAGCCGTCATTTTTACGGCCTTCCTTCGCTGCTACGTCCATTGCCCGCAGCACGAGGTCGCCGGATGGACGGTTTTTCATAAATTCGGCATCGCTTAAATGTGAAGGCCCTACCATACGAAGCCAGACCAAATGCATCTCTTCTCTATATATATCCTCCTGCTTCTCCGGATATTTGTACTTGATCTTACCGCCGTCAACCGTGTAATCTTCACCCTCCGTACCATAGGTAAGGAATTTCTGAGCCTCATCGGAGTAGAACCAATCCAGGAATTTAATCGCATTTTCCGGATTTTTCGTAGTCTTTGGAATCACCCAAACGCTGCCACCAACCGCAGAGGTGATACTTAAACCGCCTTTGCCATCGGGACCGACCGGTGCCGGGATAATTTCCAATTGGGAAGAAGGTGTGCCTGTCTTCACCTCAGCCGCCCACTTATCTGCAAGTCTTGGGCCGTGCGACCATAAACCGACAATGCCTTGACCCTTGATTTTGGCATCCCAATCCTTTGCTTTTTGCACGAAGACTTCATTGTCCAACAGTTTTTGCTCATACAGCTTCCGGTGAGCCGTTAAAGCTTCTTTCATTGCAGGTCGGATCATATTCGGAATCAGTTGGCCGTTTTCGAATTTCCAATCAGCTGGAATCACATCGTAAGCACCAAAGAATGCTTCGGTGAACGCTAGCTTTTCCCTCCCGGAGTATGGAATCTCATCCGCCTTACCGTTGCCGTTAGGATCCTTGTCTTTAAACGCTTTCAACATTTCGATGTACTCATCCACCGTTTTCGGTGGCTTCATGCCGAGTTTATCCAGCCAGTCCTTACGGACCATCATAACGGTGCCATTAGGTGTTGCATTAACGGTTGGTATGCCGTAAATTTTGCCATCCTTGCTTACCGCTGCAAAATCCCATGATTCCTTCGGAATATTCTTTTTCAAGTTGGGTCCGTACTTGTCGATCAGTTCATTCAGCGGAATCAAGACACCGGTATCGACCGCAGGAGCCACCTCCGGTTTGTTGATGCCGTGCGTTTGCAGTAGATCCGGCAGCTCCCCTCCGGCAAACAGCAGCGTCAGCTTCTGATCGAACTCGCGGTGCGGGATCAAATCCAACGTCACATCGGTTTTGGAAATTTCACGCAGCTTTTTCACATACTTGTCGTCGTTGATATTCGGTGAACCCTCGATATATTGGAGCCCCTCCGTACCTATGCCGATCTTTAGCTTGACCGGCTTGTTATCGGTTTTTCCCTGTGAATCGGCTTGGCCCTTCGTACCCGCGTTGGAAGAACAACCGGCCAAGGTTCCGGCAGCCAAAGCTGCGGATAATGCTAAAAGCGTTATTTTTTTTCTCATTTTGGACCCTTCTCCTTTACTTGTTTATTGAAATTATGTTAACCCTTCACCGAGCCCAGCATAGCGCCTTTAATAAAGTGCTTCTGGATCAGCGGGTAAACCAACAGAATGGGAAGAGTTGCGACCATAATCGTTGCCATCTTGATGCCTTCCATCGACTGAAGCGTTACATTCACGCTTTGCATCAGCGCTTCCGTGTCACTATCCACCAGCAGCTGGCGAAGCTTGACCTGGAGCGGAAATAGCGACGGATCACGAATATACATGATTGCGTTGAAGTAGCCGTTCCAGTGACCCACCGCATAGAACAGCCCTATAGTACTCATGGAGGGAAGCGATAGCGGTAATATGATACTCCACCAGGTACGGTATTCTCCACATCCGTCAATACGCGCAGCATCGACAAGCCCCTCGGGAATTTCACGGAAAAAGGATACCATAATAATCAGATTAAATGCGCTGATCGTCCCGGGAATAATGAGAGCCCACAGAGAGTTCAGCAGCCCCAAAGATTTAATCAGCAAATACCCGGGAATTAACGGCACTTGAAAAATCATCGTGAACACAATCAACATCAGGATCAAGGATCGACCTTTCAACTCATTTTTGGATAATCCATAGGCCATTAATGAGGTAAATAACAGGTTGAATAAGGTCCCGGCCACGGTCAGGAATACCGTTACACCGAACGATTTCCATATCGCCGCATTCTGGAGAACAGCCTCATAATTGATCCAGGTCCATTCAACGGGAATAACACTGACCCGCCCTTGGGAAATGGCGCTGCCGCTACTAAGAGAACCTGCAAAAATATGTAGAAAAGGCAGCAGCATAACTAGCCCGGTAACGGTCAAAAAGAAATAATTGCTATACATAAAAGCACGTCGTGAAGCATTTTCCCTGATCAAAGCAACCGCTCTCCTTTCTGCACTCAGTAAATCGAATTGCCCGTCGCTTTTTTGCTTAATTGGTTGGCTCCAACGACCAGAATGACGCCGATAAGCGATTTGAACAATCCAATAGCCGTCGTATATCCGTATTGCCCGCCCAGAAGACCGATCCGGTAAATGTAGGTGTCTATGATCTCGCCGGTTTCCGTCACAAGAGGGTTGAGCAGCATATAGATCTGCTCAAAGCCGAGGTCGAGCACGTTCCCGATACGCAGCAGCAGCAGCACCATGATCGTCGGCAGCAGAGAAGGCAGTGTAATACTGAACGCTTGCTTCAGCTTTCCCGCTCCATCCACTTCGGCGGCTTCATACAGCTCCGGGTTGATGCCCGCCAAAGCTGCAAGGTAGATGATCGTCCCCCAACCGACTTCCTTCCATATTCCAGAGACGACAACGATGGAACGGAAGTAGCCCGGCTCCTGCATAAAAAACACAGGCTCCTTACCCAGCCATCTAAGTATATCGTTGACCATACCCGAGCTTGGGGACAGGAAGTTAATGACTAGCCCTCCTACTATGACCCATGACAGGAAATGGGGCAGGTACAAAATGGTCTGGACCGTGCGTTTAAAAAACATGCGCCGTACTTCGTTCATCAGCATCGCCAAAGCAATTGGAGCCGGAAACCCCAATACAATCTGATAAACGCTGATCAATACCGTGTTCTTTAAGACGCGCAAAAATTCGGGATACGTGAATAGATTGTAAAAATGCTTGAATCCCACAAATTTGCTGCCGAATATGCCGTTGAACACGTTATAATCCTGAAATGCAATAACGACCCCGGCAAGCGGAATATATTTGAATACAATAAAAAAAATCAATCCCGGCAGCACCATCGTATAGATCTGCCAGTGCTTTAACAAATAAGGCGTTCGCTTGACGGCTGCGGCCGGAATGGAGATTGTTCGCTGCGGTACGGTGCCTTTGCCTCTTAATTCCATCATCTCTCTCCTTCCCCTTTCACAGCTTTATTGTAATCGCTATCATTTTGATTTACCATGTGTTAATCGGCGGCGTGTTGTGCTTTTTTGACCAAACAAAAAGACGTGCATTACCTGCCACGTCTTACTTACTGCATACCCCCGATTATCAACCACTCGGCTGCCTTCCGATTACAGGCTCACTTAATAACCGCAAGCTGCAGCCCGATCATCTGGAGTTCAACCGTTTCTTATATTCATTTGGGGAGAGGCCACTGTATTTTTTAAACGACTTGGAGAAATGCGGATAGTCGCTGTAACCTACAGCATGAGCCACCTCATACGTTTTACTGTCAGGAGCCTGCAGCAGTTCCTTGGCTTTCTCCATACGAAGCTTGATTGTGTAATCAATGAAGCTCATCCCGAGCTCATCCTTGAAGCACCTGCTGAAATAGGATTCGGACATACCCGCTTCATTAGCCGCATGTGAAAGGGACAAAAGTTCGTTGGTATAATGAGTATCGATATATTCCATGGCCTTCTGGATGACGTGATGCTGTCCCCAGTTTCGCATCTGACGTATTTGCTCCACATAGGCAGCTGTAAGTTCTTCCGCCCGCAGTAGCAAATCATCCAAGGCTCCGGAGGCAGCTAATAGAGGCTTTGGAAGCTCGGTCAGTTTGCTGCCACTTTGAACTATAAGCTCCGTTTCCGCCAAAGCGAGCGTATCCTCCAACTGCTCCCTGCACGCAGCCAAGGTTAATCCTCTTTCCATTAGCTTATGACAATAATCGGTCAATAATCCTATGGCTTCCGGTTGCCTAATCATCCAGAGATTCTCCGCCACTAAGGCGGCCGTACCGCGACATTCCCACAGCCTCCTGCCCCGCTCCTGTCTGCTTCTTCCCTTACTGGCCAATCGGATTGCTGATTTCTCCAGAAGGTCCTCCAACTGTTCCTGCCTTAGCGGCTTCAGCACATAATCCATAATCCCATAGCGCATAGCTTGCTGTGCATATCCAAAATCATCATAACCGGATATTATCACGATTTCCGTTTCCTGCCCCCGGCTCCTGATCTCCTCTATAAGCTCCAGCCCATCCATGACAGGCATGCTGATATCGGTAATAATAAGGTCAGGCTTCAGACGCTCCCATAGCGCCAGCGCCTCGCTGCCGTCATCCGCCTCTCCGCCTACTTGAAATCCATGCCGACTTCCGTTAATCAGTTTGGTCAAGCTGCGCTTAATCATCACTTCATCATCCACTATTAATACGTTATACATAAGACACCGCCCTCTTCTCAGACTGCTGACTTCAACCGCATTTCGATAATGGTTCCCGACGAATCCGATTTGGAGATGAACAGTCCGTAAGGCTGTCCGTAGTTAATTCTAATGCGCTGATGTACGTTCCAGAGACCGATAGTATTGAAACTACCGCTAACATTACCGCTTTGCGGAAGCTCCTTAGGATCGTTGGCTGCAAATGCCGCATTATAGCGTTCCATAAGCTGGCTGTTCATGCCTTGCCCCCGGTCCTCTATCCGCAGGATATAGTCGCCATCCTGTTGAACACCGGTAATGCCAATGTAGGTTGGTTTTTGCTTATGCGCCTGATAACCGTGCTTAAACGCATTTTCTACCAAAGGCTGAATCATCAAACGCACCGCATCTACTTTGGGTATCAACCCTTCATCCGTACTAATATCGACCTGCAAAATATTAAAGCGCTCCTGTTGGATGTTCAGATAGGTTCGAATGTAACGGATTTCGTCCAGCAGCGTCACTGCTTGCCCCGGATTGCCAACGCTGTAGCGGAATATATCAGCCAGCGAAGTCGCCATCCGACTGATCGGCTGAACATCCTCGATAATGGCATAAGAATTTATAATCTCAAGCGTATTGTAAAGAAAATGCGGATTAATCTGCGATTGCATGACCTGTAAGGCCGATTCACGCTGGCGAATTTCCATCTCCTGCTCCTTTATCCGGGAGGTCTGTACCTCTTCGAGAAGACGGCCGATCTCCCCGACCATTCGATTAAAGCCTCTGTTTAAATCCCCCAGCTCATCGTTCCTCGATCCAGGAGCCTTAACGCTTAAATCCCCCTCTTCAGCCCGGCGCATAAGCCGCTGCAGATGGGTCAAAGATCGTGTCAAATGAAAGGAAAAGCCTCCGATCAGAAATAAAGCAAGACTGACCAGCAGAAGACCGATCCATACGGTAATATTCCTTAAGCTGATCATTTCCCCGTTTAATTCCTTCAGCGATACTTCTGATATTAGCGTCCATCCGGTCATTTCTGAGCGTTCATAAATAATGAGCCGGTTGTCCTGCTTCACTTTTTCTACATAGTAGCCGCTCTGACTTTGCAGCTTTTGGCTAAGTTCGGGTGTGAGCGCCGATTTCCCCCATTTGTCCCGCTGCGGATGGTATATAACTTGCCCTTCCTCATCCATGATCCATACGAATCCGGTTTCCCCCAGCTTTATTTTTTCGCATATTTTAATAATTTCATTGAGCCTCACATAAATGATTAACATTCCGCTCGATTGATAAGAGACCGTATCCAAAAATCTGCGCGCGATCGTCAGCACGGGAGTCGAGTCCAAGTATTGGTTACCGACGATGCGATAGTTGCGTTCCCCTAGCAGAGCATCCTTATACTGCTCATAGCTTTTTTTACCGGCTGAGGCACTGTAGCTGGCCGTGGCGATTCCGTTTTTGGACACAATAGACAATCCGTAAATATCGGGGCGCCCAAAAGTAATGCTTGGAAACAGCTCATCCGATATTTTTTTGCTGATCAGAAACCGGTCGTACTGATCCTCGTCTTCCGTTGTCAGCTTCATGAAAGATTGAATTTGCGGATGCAGCAGCAGCGGATAGGTTATCTTCTCGAGATCCGTAAAGTATCCGTCCAGCTGCGAGTTGATTTGACCCATGAGCTGTTCACTGTAGCTGATCGCATTATGTTCAATGCTCTCCGTAGCTTTGTCGTACCACAAGGTACCGAACGCAAGCAGTGGAACACATAAAAAGAAAAGAATGAGAAGAACAAGTTTTGTTTTGATTGATTGCGCTTTCACAAAATTACCCCACACTCCTCTTCCCGTGTGTCATACAATGTATTATCTAAATTAGCATGAAAAGGTTCAGGAGGGAAGGAATTTGTTTACAGAAATCGATTGCTTCCAGTCAATCGGGTACAATTCGGACATCCCGATCTCATCAACAAATAACCGTCCCCAAAACTGAAGCTCCTCTGGGCACGGCATTATTTCTTGAGTATAGATAACTATTTCCGCAGTCCTGTTCATCAGAGACATACGTTTGAATAAAGCGCTGAATACAAACTATCCATTCAACGGGTAACTTAGCAAAGCATTTAAGTGCCATCAATATCTACATGTCCATGACCTGTATTCCCTACGCTGGCAAATCGAGATTTTATTTAAAACGTGGAAATCCATCTTCCTTATTGACCGGTGCAAGCCGATCAAAACTGAACGCTTTGAATGTCATGTATACGGGCAGTTGATCGCCATTTTGCTGAGTTCTTCTCTCATGTTTCAAATGCGCAGGCTTTTGCACTGGCCGGCCATCTGCTTGCGGTATTCTTTGGGGGAGACTCCCGCTATTTTGTTGAACATATGCGTGAAATAATTGGAGTCGTTGAAGCCGGTGGCCTCGGAAATTTCGAATATTTTCATATCTGTGCTTTTCAGCAGAAGCTTCGCTTTCTGTACGCGCAGGTTCTGGATATAGCCGGTTACACTTTCACCGGTTTCCTTTTTAAACAGATTGCTGAAATAGCTGGGGTTGAGATGGACATAGGCCGCCACCTCGGCTAAACTGCATACCCCCATGTATGATTCTTCAATAAACCGGGTGGCCTGCTTGACCGGGTTATCATTCTTGCTGGCAAGCCAGTTATTGTGGGACTGCAGGAATTCATGGATGTATCCCTGCAGCCATGCTGCAATATCCCCCGACACCGCATATTTGTAAACCGAATCCCACTCTATGGGGCGCACGGCCATTTGCCATTCGGGAAACTGGACCTGCACCAGCCGGAGAATGGCAGCAGCCAGCAGCAGCGCTTCGATCTTGGCGGTTTGGGGGGGCAAATGGCTGATCCGGACGGCTTGCTCCTGAAGCTCCCGGCTCAGCCGGCTGTTATCCTCCGACATAAGCCAGGTTACAATTTCCTTCTCCTTCTCGTAAAGCGCCGTCTGGTTGAGCAGTGATTCATTGGCAGAACCGTGGTCCCTGTCCCCTTCCCCGCAATACCGTCTGTAGCCCTGGCGCAACTCCTCCGTGCTGGCGCATAGCCCTTGTCCGCTGCATTCAAGAGCCAGCCTTAGATAATGATAGACCGAATCGGTAAGTATCTGCAGCCATGAGGGGGAGGTATCCTGCCGGGAAGCACTCTGGTCCACCAATAAAGCCCACACCGATGCGTTCAAGGGAAACAGGTGAAAGCCGCCGGGAAACCATTTATTTAAGTGCTCCCCGGCAATATTGGCGAAAGCAAACTGCAAAAGCGGCACATCCTGGGCAGAATAATGCTTCTCCGGGGGGAAATAAGTAGGAATACGGAGAAAATGCAGCTCGCATTGCTTCATCCGCTTCAGCAGAGCCTCCACCTCTTCGCCGCTGCAGGGCATGCCCATCATAGCCGAGCGCAGCTCGCTGTCTTCATGCTCGCGCTTCCAGCCCTCCACCAAGAGCTGAGACTGGCTTTCTTCAATCAGCTGCACATAAATCCGATCGAGTACGCTTAATATATCCGTTTCCACACAAGGCTTCGTGATAAAGTCCAGTATCCCGAACTTGACGGCGGACTGGGCATATGAAAAGTCCTTGAATCCGGTAACAATCACAATCTTCGTCAGCCAGCCGCGGCTTCTGATTTCTTCTGCCAGCTGCAGACCATCTATATGAGGCATCCGGATATCAGTCAGCAAGAGATCCGGGACACATTTCTCCATCATTAACAAGGCGTCCCGGCCATTGGCCGCTTCCCCCGTCACCACCCACTCGGCGGACCGCTTCCCCGCCAGCTTCAGCAGCCCCTTGCGGAAGTTGGGTTGATCCTCTGCAATAAACAGCTTGCCCTTCATCCGTTCCCCTCCTCATGACTCTCCAGTGTCCCGTATTTAATAGGAAGTGTCATGTGAACAACCGTTCCTTTCCCTTTACTGCTGGTAATTTCGACTCCATATGCGGGTCCGTATACCAGCTGAATGCGCCGCAGCACACTATTGTAGCCGATTCCCGTCTTATTGCCGTCCGGCAGTACAGCCTCCGCCTCTGTCAAGGATCTCAGAGTTTCTTTATCCATGCCACATCCGTTGTCAGCCACCTCGATATGCAGCGCCTCATTGAACAGGAACGCTTTAATCCGCAGCACCCGGTCTTTCTCCATATCACGGAAAGCATGCACAAAAACATTTTCCACCACCGGCAGCAAGAGGGATCTCATCATCCGCAGATTCAGCAGGGACTCCTCAGCTTGGATAATGGATTCAATCTCGCCGGTGAACAGCTCTGTCTGGATCTTGATGTAATTGCGGATCTGATGCAGCTCTTCGCCAAGAGTCGTACTAGTCTGGACAGATTTAAGGGAATACTTCAACATCTCCGAGATGGCGTTGATCAGAAGCGCTGCCTCCTCCTGGTCGTTGCTGTACAGCTTCCAATATAGCTCATTGAACAGGTTGTGCAGATAATGGGGGTTCAGCTGTGCCTGGATGGCCTTCAGCTCCGATTCCCTCTGGTTGATCTGGGCCAAATATACCTTATTGATCAGCTCACTCACTTGCTCCGCCATGCTGTTGAAGCTGTCTCCGATGTAGCCCAGCTCATCGCCGGAATCCACTCTAACACGGACCGTGAAATCACCGGAACGCAGCGTACGCAGTCCCTGCATCAGATGGGCCAGAGGAGTCAGGAGCGTCCGGGTGGAAATCGTAATAAGCAGTGCACTGAGCAGGATCACGCCGATTCCGGCAAATGCCAATACCTGGATGATGTCTTTGTTTTTCCTCTGTATCTCCTGCAAAGAAGCCCCTCCGTATAGGGTGAAGCCTGCAGGAATCAGCTCGTGGCGGACAAACAGATAGGTGATGCCATTCATTTTGACATAACGGGGATAATTTGCCTCTGTCAGTTGCAAGAGTTGTTCCATCTCGCTCTGGTCGGTATTGGAATAGAGCATACCGCCCATAGGCTCCAGCAGTAGCACCTTGCCGCTGCCGTTCTCCGTAAGATCCCGCAGCACCTTGGAAACCAGGCTTTCCTCCATCACCATCACCATGGTGCCGTACGGGATCAGCTTCTCATTGAGCATCCGTCTGGCAGCAACCAGAACCGTTCTGCGGCCGTCCTGATCAATGGTGCTGGCCGCCTCAGCCCGGCCCCAGACCATATTCCCCCGATGGGGCTTAAGCTTTTCCATCAACCTGTTCAAGTCATCTGTTCCCGGCTCTCCCGACGCACCGGTTTTGGAAAGAACCGTCATTTCCCCGTTCTCATTGTACAGGAAAACAGAACGGATGGACGGCGCATCCACCAGCAGCATATTCAACTGCTCTTCCACATACTTGCGGTTCTTGAATTGGGTGTAGGAATCGCTTACGGGAACGATGTTCTGCCTGAGAAACAGTTCGATGGACGGATTCAGGATAATGGATTGGGATACCCGGTTGATTTCTTGGAAGGACATCTCCAGTCTGGCCAAAGCCTGTTCGTTGGCGATGGAGAATTGCTTGCTGATTTCATCCTCCATTAGCTGGATATTTGACCGGTAAACCATCCAGCCTGCCAAGGCAAAGGCAAGTGTTACCATACACGAGAGCAGCACGATCAGTTTGATCTTGAAGCTGCCCTTTATTTTTCCGGCTATATACCCCGGCCAGTTTGTCGGATGCAGTCGGCTCCCCCCCTTGAATTTCATATTGTATTATAAAACGCTTCCTCCCAAGCAAACAAGGTTTTCATTTTACCTGTCTACGTAGAAAAGAAGCGTGTCTCGTTCCGGTCCGGTCTACTCGTATTATTTATAAGCTTCATAATAACGGTGATCGCTGTAATACTTCTGCAGCTTGTACAGACATAAAGACCGACACCCTGGGGCCAGTCCCACTCTTCAATTCCGAAATCCTGTTGGACAATCCTTGTTCTTGTATCGGCCCGGACCCTAAAATGTTCCGAAAACAAACTTGGCCCGGCGTTTGCCGAACCAAGTCCACATTCATCCTATTCCAGGTCCTTCAGAGCTTACTTATGTTGGGAGCGGACCAACTCCAGGATATCCTTACCCAGGAAGGCTCTGTCCTTATTTTCTTTATACCAGGTATTCATGAATTCCTCAATCTGTTTGCCGCCGCCTCTCTCCCAGGCAGCTTTGGTATCTGCAACGGCCTGCTCAGGGGTATAACTGGCCCCGCCGATAATGCCCTTGGCATAGATGTCTTTTATTTCCTTGTCAACATTCGTATTGATCACTACCAACTCGCTCGACAGGGTAGGCATATGCTCATAGTGACTCAGCGCGGGATACTGGGCCTCGGGATTAAGCAGGAACTCGTCGGCTTTCTTCAGCATGTCCAGACCGGCCTTCTGGTCAGGATCACTCACATCGAATGCAGTGGTGGAAATCAGAAGCGGATTCTCGGGGATCGAGTAGAACATGGAGTAGTCTAAGGCCCAATCCAGTTCCTTGGCATTCTTCGCAGGATCAATGACCTTAGGGAAACCGTCCGCGCCTTTTTTCCAATGCTCTCCTTCAATTCCTTTTTTCAGAATCATACCGGTTTCCGGCTTGATGATGAAGTTAATGTATTCCATAGCGGCCTTGGGATTTTTGGCCGCGGCATTGATCACCGTAGTCATTTGAACCGGATTAACCACATGATGAACGAATTGCCCCATGGGAGACTTGGGCTGCGCCATCGGCGCAATCTCCGCCTCCGGAACAACCTTGCGGAGCGTTTTGAGGTCCGTTACCGTACTCTCAAACCAGTTGCTGACAACAGGAGGAAGATAAACACCTATTTTTCCGTTCAGATAATCCTGCTTGGCTTTGGCTCCATTCTTGTCCGCCAGGTAATCCTTATCGATAAGTCCTTCCTCAAATAACCTTTTCTTGAATTTAAGAGACTCCAGCGTATTATCCCAAGTCCTAATAATTTTGTCATCATTGGAGATTTTCCAGCCGTACGAACCGAACATGGAATCCACCATACCGTCCGAGGTGTAGCTCATATTGGTTCCATAAGTATCCTTTTTCCCGTTGCCGTCAGGGTCCTGCTCAACGAATGCTTTCAGTACGACAAGCAGTTCGTCAGTGGTTTTCGGAACCTCCAGCTTCAGCTTTTTCAGCCAATCCATCCGAATAAAGGCTACACTCTGCAGATGGGGCTCATTAATTTTGCCGATTTCGTATAGCTTGCCGTCCGGCTTGGTGCCTATTTTGCGAAGCTGGGGGTACTTATCCAGCAGCTTCTGGTATTCAGGCGCATATTTCAAGTAATCGTCCAGAGGCATCAATTGCTTCTGTTGGTACAAAGAATTCCGGAACCCCGTATCATAATCATTGACAATATCCGGTGCACTGCCCGATGCGAACAACACATTCAGCTTCTTAACTGCCTCCGCCCGGGACACCGGCACATACATGGCTGTAACAGGAGAATGCTCATTGATCCACTTGGTCCAACGGTTCTCCTCAACCGTTCCCTCCACTGCGGGAATATTGCCCCTGTCATAGTTGGAAACGGTAATTGTGGCTTTTCCTTCGGCTTGTCCCTTTGCCCCCTCTTCATTTTGACTGCAACCAACTGCCCCTGCTGCCAGTACCGCCGACAGTCCCAGTACGAACGTGTTCTTCATTCTTGATGTGGATGTTTGTCCAGACATGTGAAGTCCCCCTCAATCTATAATTGATTTCATTGTTGTCGCTATCCCTTGATAGAACCAAGCATAATACCTTTAACAAAATACTTCTGCAGGAACGGGTATATTACCAGCATGGGCACAACCATAACCATAACCCCAACCGCTTTCAGCTTTTCGGATACCATTTCCTGCTGCTGCATCATATCCATAGCCGACACATTGAAGTTCCCCTGAATTTGCAGCATCCCCTGAACGATAACAGTAAGATTCTGCAAATTCGTCTTGCTGATGTAAAGAATAACGCTCATGAACAAGTTCCAGTAGCCTACCCCGTAGAATAACGTCAGCGTAGCCAGCATCGGAAGAGACAAGGGCAGTATGATGCGTATGAGCAGCGGGACCTCGCCGCAGCCGTCAATCTGGGCGGAATCCACCACTTCTCCCGGGATGCTCTCAAAATAGCTTTTCATTATCAGCATATTATAGGTGCTGATCAGCCCGCCAAACCAGAGGGACCAGTAAGTATTGGTCAAATGCAGGCTATTCATGACCAGATATGTAGGAATCATGCCGCCGCTGAAGAGCATGGTGAACAATGCGGCCGTTGTGATCGGCTTGCGGGCGTAGAGGTAACGGCGGGATAAGGGATAGGCCGTCAGCACCGTGGCCAGCATGCTCAGGGCCGTTCCGAATAAGGTAATGATCACGCTGTTGGTGAAGGCGCGCAAGGCCGGCGTATTCTCAAAAAAGTATCTGTAAACGGTGAAATCAAGCCCCACCGGCCAGAACCAGACCTGACCCAGGTCAACCGCATGCCCCGAGCTTAGGGACAACGCAATCAAATGCAGGAAAGGCAGGATGCAGGTGAGTGAGATGATGATCAATACCACGTGAATAAAGTATACAAAAATTTTTCCGCTTGTCGATTCCCTCAAGAGGATTTCCCTCCTTTCTTCAGAATAATCCCTGATCGAATTTACGGGCCAATGCATTGGCCGACAGCACAAGCACCAGGCCGACAAAGGATTCAAACAAGCCCATGGCTGTGGTCAGGCCAAACTGAGCCTGCTGCAGCCCCACTTTGTACACGTAGGTGCTGATGACCTCCGCTTTCTGCAGGACAGTGGGATTCTGCAAATTGTAAACCTGGTCAAACCCTACTTCCATCAAACGGCCCATTCCAAGAATCAGCAGCAGAATAATCGTAGGTCGGATACCCGGCAGGGAGATATGCCAAATCTGCCTCAGCTTACCTGCGCCGTCCATCCCCGCGGATTCGTACAGGCTGGGGTCAATGCCAGAGAGAGCGGCAAGATAGATAATAGCGCCGAAGCCCATCTCCTTCCACATGCCGGAGCCGATAAAGATGGCAATCCATGAGTTTGCGCGGTACAGGAAAGGCACCGGCTCTACCCCCCATTGACCCAGCAGCTTGTTGATGGTGCCGCCGTCGATGGAGAACAAGGTCAGGATAATGCCTGCAACGATAACCCAGGACAAAAAATGAGGCAGATAAATAATGGTTTGAATCCAGCGCTTCAGCCAGCTCTTCCGGACCTCATTCAAGGCAATGGCGATAATAATCGGCGCAGGGAACCCGAAGATCAGGTTCAGAACGCTTAGGGCAAGAGTATTCCAGATAATTTGCAGTGTGACGTGAGACTGGAATAAAATTTCGAAATATTTCCACCCCACCCATGGACTTGACCATATGCCATCGTGAAAATTGTAGTTCTTGAAAGCAATCACAAGACCGCCCATAGGCAAGTAGCGGAATATCAGATAATAAAGCACTCCCGGTATAAGCATGGCAAATAGCGGAATATTCTGCTGAAACCGCTTTGTCTGGTAAAACGCCTCTTTGGCTGCCGGAGCTCTATCTGTTCCTACGGCGTCAGGCGTTGTTTTCATGGCTCCCCCTTCTTTCCTGTTAAAAGTTTTTGTTGGACGTGATGCTTATAATGTACCGCGGTTCGTCCATTCGGGGCCTTAAGAATCTTTAGGTCTTTCTGTGCGATTTTTGTTTTTCCTACAAACCAGCAGGAGCCTCCCGGAAATGGGCAACACCCTCATTCGGAATCCCGCTTTGCGGAACGGCAAAAAACCTGTGGCGGAAGCCACAGGCCTGCATGGATTGAACAAAAACCAGCGGAGGAAAGCTGTCAGGTAAGCAGCGTAATTGCCAGGAAAATGTACAATACCAGCGGCAAGATGCGCCGCTCGGATTCACCAGACCATAAAAGCCGGGACCGTAAGGGAAGAAGCAGTTGGGCGGTGGTCTGATTCATGCTCCCCCCGGTGATGCGTCCATCATTGGCCCCAACCGCTGTTTCATTGGTGTGCTTGAGTCCCCTCGGGCGCAGCCTTCGGTCCTCCGGCAACTATTGCTCTGAAATCGTCAAAGTCGATGGAGGCGTTGGCATAGCCATCGATGCCGAACCGCTGGCCGGTCAGCTTGTCGCCGCCTATGTGGCGGAAGTTGTAGTCAGTGGCCACCTCAACATCGTCTATATAGACGATATAAGTCTTGGCGTCCCAGTTTGCCACCATTTTGATTTTGTACCATGTATTGTACTGAAAGTCTTTGACTTTGACCTTAGTGGACGGTCCATTCTGGACTACAATTTTACCCATATCAAAAGCCGTGACCATGGAATAATTGCCTGTGCCGCTATCATTTCGCATCATGGCGCCATTGGCGTACTGAAAGCTGGTGTTTAGTCTGGCGCGGTATTCGATAACGATGCGCTGATCCGCATCAGCCTTTACCTCGCCTGCATATGGCAGGAGCAAGTTTGCCTTGCCCGAAGTAGCGGTTGTGGTCAGCCGGAGGAATTTATTCCCGGCCTCTTCCTGCACAGTGGCGGTAGCGCCATTGGTCAGATCTTCGATGGTAATGCCGTAAGGGTACTTGCCAATCGTATCCCCGGTGAAATCCCGGTAAGCGTTATAGATTACGCCGTCCTGAATGCTGTTCAGCGAACCTAACAAAGCTGCTTCCGCTTGAGCAAGCTTATCCAGTTCCTCGTCAAACTGTTCTTTGCTCAGATCGGCGTTTACGGCCATCTCTTCCGCCTTGTTCACTTCGGCCACGAAGGCATCATACTTGGATTTGCTATAGTTGCCCAGCCCATCGCCCAAAGGATAGGAGAAGTTGGTCAGCTTGTTGCGGAGTTGATTCACAATCTCATCAAGGCCCCATCCCGGAATAACGTTTACGGCAACGGTGGAAAGAAAATCACGGACATCCAGCTTCAGGGTGACTGGCACCTGAACAGTGCCAAGGGAGTTGAAGTCAAGTCCCTCCGGCTCCCAGCTGACAACCTCTGCCTTCTTCGACTGGCTGTTGTAGACAACATCAACAACGCTGGGCAGCTTAGGGGCCACTCCGGAAGGAATCTTCACTACGGAAGCAACCTGAACCGCATCAGAAGCTGCAATAACGGTCAAGTTGAGCGCTGCTTTCTTGCCGTTGTATTCGGCTGTAATAAGAGCTGTGCCCGGTTTAACCGCATATACCGATTGGGTCACAGAATCCGAATCAATCCTGGCCACCCCAGGATCGCTGCTGGTATACTGGGCAGCCGCTGTCACATTCTGAACCTCATAGTTGTTATAGCGTGCCGTCACCTGCAATGGCCCGCTTGTTTGCCCGCTGGTCAGGATGCGGTCCAATCCGCCGATGGCAACGGACTGCACAGCTTTAGGCTCCGCAGCAATGGTAACCGTGGCTGTGGCCGTTTTCCCGTTATATGTGGCGGTGATTGTGGTACTGCCCGCACTTACAGCCTTAACCCTAATCCCTCCGTCAATAACGGCGACCTTCGTATCGGAAGAACTGAAGATTGCTCCTGTGTCAACAGCGGTATAGGTAGTGCCCGTTACGGTATACAGGGGCAAGCTGCGGATTTCACCCAACCCCAACGTGTACCCCGGGGCATCGAATAACATTTCCGATGCATCCAGCTTAAATATATCCATGCTGTCGATTTCAGCAAGGTTGTTCCCCTTCGAGAAGCGGAGGATATTGTTGCCTTCCCTAAGATAGACTTTCGCCGTGGAGAGTCCCCAACGATTCAGGCCGGAATAGACGATGTTCAAATTGGCGCCGGAGCTCCCGTTGACCGACAAGATATGGGAGGCATCGGCCGCATTGGGTGAGCCGTTGGCATTGCGCACGGACAGCATATAAAATCCCGCCTCCGGCACGTTTACGGTAAACTGGGCATAATCATTGGCGTTCTTGATGTTGGCGATCTTCATCCCGCCGGAAGCGGTGCTTTCCAGCCGGACAGCGGGAGAAGTTTCACCGCCCGGACCCTTCATCAGCAGCGCGTTTTCCGCTTCATAGCGCTTCCGCACCGGCTCGCCCGAAGGCTTGGCAATCGGTGTGTTCGGATCGGCGGGCTCTCCCAGATTCGGCGTATTGTCTGCGTTCCAGGTGAATTTCTGCGTGTGGACTTTGCGGGTCCATCCCGATCCTGGCCAGCGGGCGGCATGGTAGATGATCCAGTCCTCTGTGCCGTCAGGAGACGTGACGATGCTGTGGTGGCCCGGGCCGTAAACGCCATTGGCGCTGGAGAAGATCGGTGTGTCTTTTTTCACCCAGGAGCCGGGATTCATCAAATCGTCGCCGATCTTGGCCGTGATCAGCCCGAGGCAATAACTGTCTGTCCAGCTTCCGTTTGCGGAATAGACCAGATTGATGGTGTCACCCTTTATCGTGACTTGGGGGCCTTCATTGATTCTGGCCGGGGACGATTCCCAATCATGTTCAGACGTCGAGAGTAATACCCGTTCCGAGCTGATGGTCCGTGGATCACTCATCTGCGCAATATATAAATTTTGGAAGCTTCCGTCCGTTTCTTCCCAACCGGACCAGATGAAATAGTGTTTCTCATTTACAGTCAGCACAGTGCCGTCGATCGCCCAACGGTCGGTAGAATCGGTAATCTTCCCTTTGAACTCCCAGGTGCCGGTCAACGGATTTTCACTGGCGTTCTCCAGCACGTACATGCGGTGGTTTGCGTTAGTTCCGTTGTCAGCCGCAAAGTAAATATACCATTTGGATTTGCCGTCGGTATCCTTGAGATAGTGCATTTCCGGTGCCCAAACATTGGAGCTGTACACGGTGTCCTTAATCGGCGTCCAGGCCAGGCTCCTCTCGCCCGCCTCAATGCCGCTGATGGTCTTCGCTCTGCGGATCATGATGCCGCTGGAGTTGACAAATACGTTGTAATAGTATCCGTCCGTGTGTTTGTAAACCCAGGGATCAGCTCCTGTCTGCATGATTACATTGTAGAAATCCGACACATTCTTCCCCTTCTGCGCAGACGCCGAATCCGGCTTAGGCGTCGGCTCTGCCGCCGCAGCCACTCCGCTCCATTGCGGTAGCATCAGCAGCACTGCGAGACAAAGCAGCAGATGTCTGAATTTTTTTTTGACCATGTGCAATCCTCCTTGGAATCATATCATTCTGTTGTCTATGGTGTTCATGCTCAACTGGAGAAGGCAATAGATTACCCCGCGGTACGAACTGTAGAAGCACCACCCGTCAGCCCTGATGAGTTGCATAAACCGCTTTCATTTTCTCGTTCTCTTGTATTGGTTTTTTTCCGCCCGTTTCCTCATTCTGCCTTTCGAAGAATCTAATAAAAATGTATTATCTTAATTTTTTTTGTAACCGTTTTACAAAATGGTTGCTCTACACAAAATGATCGTTCTGACAGGAGCGCAAAACCCGCCGCAAGCCTGTGGGCCTGCGGCGCCGGAGAAGGCATTCACACTTCTATTGTCTGTTGCGCAGCATGTTCAGCAATACTCTAATCGTCTCTGCTCTTGTTGCTTGATCGCCGGGAGCGAATTGGTTCCCTCCTTTGCCTTCAATAATGCCCCGCTTGCTCAAGGTCGCCACGGCACCCTTCGCCCAGTCAGGAATAGCCGTGTCATCCGCAAACCCTGTGGTAGCAGCCTCATGGCCTGACTGGCCCAGGGCGTTGGGATGGTGAACTGCCATCGGAAGAATCCCCATCAAACGAACCTCCTCCAGAAGAACCACCCGAATTTTTAACCGTCCATTACGCATACAGGGTCAGATTCGTCCCACCCATTGTGAATACCTGGCCTTCAGTGTAGGTGGCTCCGCTGCCATCCTCCCGTACATTCCAGCCGGCAAAGAGATAGCCCGGCTTCTTCAGATTGCCGGTATTGCCATAGAACGATACCGAAACGCCTTGCCCATAGCTGCTGTCATCTACCGAGACATCTTGCTGTGCCGTTGCCGTTATAGGTCACGCTTTAGGACTTTTTTCCGAATATCGCCGTGATCACCACCGCCTCGTCTGGCATGGTGAAGGTATTGCCAGTCACGTTCAGTCTACTGGGACTATTCACCTTCCAGCCTTGAAGAGCTGGCCCGGATCTGGCGTGGCGGTTAAGGTAATCGCCGTATCCTTGACCGCCGACGATACATTGGCGCTGGCAGTGCCGTGTCCTTCGGTTGCCACTGTAATGCTATGGTTGGTCAAAGCAAAGCTGTCCACCACATTGACACTGAACACAGCCGGATTCCCCTGATTAAACAGGATAGAGAAGTCCGCCTTATCGCCGCTCTTCAACCCCAGTGCGGCCATAGTCTCGCGCTTGATGGTCAACATATCCCCGCTGACCGTATAACCATCCGTTCCCAATGTGCCATTGTATACGGCACCTGTTACTGTTGCTGCGTATACCACCCCGGTCACAGACTTGGCTTCATTCCATATGATACTGGTGCTTACATCCCCGCGAACATAGAGATCATAGGTGGCCTTTTCAGGACTAACATCCGCGTCCTTCTTGGAGACGGTAACGGTGAAGTCCTTGGAGTAGTTCATGCCGATCTCGCTTCCTTCTTCAATCGTAGCGGTGACAATGACTGTTCCCGCTCTTGTGGCGGACAGCACATTCCCATCCAGGGTAGCTCTTGTTTGCCCGGCATCTTTGATGCTCCAGGTGATACTTTTGCGCGTGGCCCAATCCGGTGAGACTGTTCCGAAGAGAGTCAGCTCCTGTCCTGCCTGCGCTGCCGCCGGAACAGCAGTAATGTCCGACACCGCGTGGAATGTAGTGTCATAAAGGTTGCGCAGCTCAATCTTAAACCGCTGGTTGTCTTTCCCCTCGTCATCGGCCAACCGCATAACAGCGTTGTTTCCTTTAGACGCTTCATTGACTGTAATCACCTTTCCATTGCTTTTGTTGATCACTTTATAATAATCACCCTCCTTTTCCAGACGCCACTGTTCAGTATCGGAGGGAGTGGGAGCCTCTTCAATAGTTTGATTTAGAATAAGTTCTTGGATATCCGAATTAGGCTTAATATCGAGGAAGCGTGCACCACGCATAACTAGGATCCGGTAATAGCCTGTTCCCAGATCCAGGAATCGCACCAATTGACTATTGGTATCACCATTGGAATATTGGGTAACGGCTGCTCCCTGATTGTACTTCTCACCTGCCACACTCAGCGCTTTACCGCTATGCTTCGGCTGGATCTTCACCATCTTCTCGGGGGTAAGTTCCCTGGCCGTCGTTCTCATGAATCCACCGCTGAATTTATCCAGGATCAGGCTGTCTATATTGAGCTGTCCGGTATCTCCTTCCTCACGGCGGAATTCAATGTTATTCTTCCCGGCTACCAGATTGACCGTCTCGGTCGCGTCCATCCAGGTATCCCAATTCGCTGTCGGCGGCAAGGAAACTTGCTTGACCCGTTTGCCGTTCACATACATGCTCATGGTTCGGTTCGACGACTGTACACCCGAATAACGCAAGGTTGACGTATAGTCCGCTGTATAGGGGACATTCACTTCAAACCCGATAGAATCCCCTTTATTCTGGAATAAGCCAACATAACCGTTGCCTTCAAACCATAGACGGTCTCTTCCGATGCCTACCGTGCCTGAGAGGGCTGCTGCTTCCGCCTGATATTTCCAGGGCGTCCGCTTATTCAGATGAATATGATCGATATGGATGACACCTGAATCTCCGGTTGCACTCTTAAAAGTGATGCTGTTGTTCCCTTTGTTCAAGGGAACGGTTACAATCTGTTCCTTCCACACCTTGGCGCCTCCGGAGTAGGGAAGGACCATGTTCTGCAAAGGCGTGCCATTCACCTCCAGCGACAATGTTTTGCCGCCCTGCTCTGTGGCGTACCGCAACTTGAGATCATAGGAGGCCGCATATTCGGTATCCACAGAGAATCCCACGGACGAGTTCACTTGGGACAGACCGCTCACATAACCGATTCCCGTATTCCCATCCTGAGCCTGAACGATCCCGGAATCCGCCCCTCCTGTCGTTTTGGCGGATTCCGCCTCATACGTCCAGGTCGCCGCTTCGGTAACGGTGATATAATCCAGATTGACATTCCCCGTATCGCCGCTATCATACTTATAGGTGATGACATTGCTTCCCTCTTTCAGGAATACATTGTCATATCTGTCGGCCCACTTGTTCCATCCCTTCAGACCGAAGAAATTCGCTTGTTTGATCTTGGTGCCATTCACATACATGGTCAAGGTTCGATCTTTCCCAGTTCCAGCGCCATAAGCCAGCTTGACCGAATAGCTGCCCGCGTGAGGAGCGTTTACCGTAAAGCTGATCGCCGCGTTCGGCTCTGAGAACCCTCTGACAAAGCCTGAACCGCTATATCCCGTATGATCTTGAGCAATTCCCGTGCCGCCGGACAACTCTGCGCCCTCCGCTTCATACAAGACGCTTTTCTTGGCAATGATAGCGTCCAGCCCCAAAGCGCTTTTGCCGGAAAGACGTACGATGTTGCTACCGTCATTCAGCCGGATGTTGTGAACGGTTTTTAAGTCGAAGTTCAGCTTGTTCTCCGATCCGGCATTAGACGGGAATACAAGCGCGGTAGGAGCCTCCTGGTTCACGCCCAGCGTCATGGTGACCGGTACTGTCGTATTGTTATTGTAGCGGAAGTCCAGCGAGTAAATCCCCCCTGTATTCGTGTTGACTGTAAACTCTACGTAGTCGCTGTCATTGCCATTGCTGTACCGGGCATATCGGCCGGACGAGGCATAGATGCTGTTCATGGTTGCTCTTGCAGCCCCTGATAATTGCGCGTCTTCCGCTTCATAGACTTCGCTCTTCTCCTCCCCGGAGGGGCGGCTAAGCACGGTGCCGGGGTTGGACGGGATGCCCAGATTGATGAAGTCATTGTCGTCCCAATTGATCCGCTGGGCGCGAACCTCTCTGTTCTTGCCGCCTTGACTATGGGTCGGTATGCCATGGTATGTAATCCAGTCCTCTGTGCCGTCTTCGGATTTCAGGAATAACGGCGAGCCTGTCGAATAAGAACCGTTTTCATCCGAACGTTTCATGATCGGCTCGGGATGTTTATTCCATGCCGCTTCATTCTCCACACTTTGGGCCAGATCGGCCCAGGACAGGCCGACAGCATAGTTATCATGCGTGTAGCTGCTGGCGGAATAGGCAAAATAAACTTTACCGTTTCGCTCCACCACGGCTGCGCCTTCATTAACATTATCAACATACTTCTCCCAGTCGTAGGTCGGCCTGGCTAACGTAATCTCTTCGCCTTCCAATGTCCACGGGTTTTTCATTTTGACAATCGTGGGACATTCATCAAATCTCTCGTTTCCCGTTTTTGGATCTATAAAATAGAAATATTTCGTGTAGGTAAGGTATCTCTGCCCTTTGATGGTGACAAAACCGGTAGGCAGTCCATAGCTTTGCGTATTCAGCAACCCCTGTTGGGGTGTAAGTCCGTCTCCATTATCATAGGTTCCCTTCAGTTCCCAGGTCCCTTCAAATGGATCGGGTGAGCTGTTCTCCAAAACATAGGAGCTGGGATGGCCATAAGCAAAGCGCCCCGCATGATCACTAATCTTCGGACCGGAAGCGAAATAGATGTACCATTTGCCGTCGATCCTGTGCGCATCGGGCCCCCAAATAAATTCCAGGTTTTCAGGTAACTTCCATACCTCTTTACTCTTCGCGGTGGAAACGCCAAGAATGGTTTCATGCCGTTTCAATACAACATTGCCATCGCCTGCCGCCGAATAATAGTATCCATCGTCTTGCCTTTCAATGGTAGGGTCGGCTCCTTTCATCAGCGGGTTAAGATAATGGGATGATACATCCGCATAGGCGATATTGGTCAGCATCATTACGACCAGTACCACCAGAGACACAGCAAACAAACCAATTCTCCTCATTGTAACAATTTCCTCCTTAGTGAATTTTATGTGGAGCTTTTTGGCAGACAGGAAATGATCGCTCACAATAAACCGCTTTCATTTTCACTAAAAGCTTCGCTCCATTGATGCTTACACTGTACTGCGATCCCTCCATTCCAGGCCTTAAGAATCTTTAGGTCTTTCTGTACGATTTTTGTTATTTACCTAAATCCGCTTTCAAACCGACTGTCCGACTGCGGGGTGATCGAGTAGGAGACTTCATGATAAAGGTATCTACTTTGTAGGGGTTATAGTATCGTTCTTTATTCATGTCATATCGTCCCATGGATTATATAGCGGCGCTGGCGGAATTTAACAAGGAGGGATATCTAAAGTCATCAATGCGAAATATTGCCGGAAGCGCCGGCGTGGCGATCGGCAATATTTATCGTTATTACAAGAACAAGGATGAGTTGTTCGATGAGCTTGTTCGACCCGTCTATGAACGCTATGAGGCTAACATGGCCGAAATGCGACAAAAAATCAGCTTCAGTTACAGCAATGATCCCCCCGACGTGCTCAAGTATTACAGCAAAATCGAAGCGACGCTCATTGATTTGTTCAAGACCTTCACCGCCGAAATGACCATCGTCTTCAACCGAAGCGAAGGCACCAAGTACGCGCATGCAAAGCCCGACTTGATCAAGCTTTCTTTTTCCGTTATCGAGAGCATGATTCTGAAGGTCAGGGGAAATGAGAGCCTGAGTGAATATGAAACGGCTCTTGCTCGAATGTTATCCTCCTCGCTCGTGGAAGGATTGTGCCTGATTCTTAGGGATAACAAGGAAGGGTATACGTACAAAAAACTTGTGGACCAGTTGCTGAGCATCTATTCCACGGGTCTCAATTCCGTTATCCAACAAATGCAAGCTTCAGGGAGAGATCAAACACAATGACAAAAAACAATAAAGTCTCTACTATCCTGCTACTCATCGCTTTTGTCTTTGTATTTCTCGGGTATGTCATAATCAAATCGCTGACTTCTCCCTCAAGCAGCAAAAGTTATACGGCAACTGATATACAAAACATTCAGGTCGATGTCAAAAATGCCAATGTCCATATTGATACCACAGAGGGTCGGGAAAATAAAACAGAGGTTGAGGTTGTTGCCAAGGGCAAGTATGACAGCAGCCATATCCACTTCGAATCGAAAAACAATGCTCTTATCATTGAGCAAACCGGATCTCACAAGCTACTGAATGTTAACTTAAACAATAGACTGGATGTTTTTCCGAAAATCGAAACAAACGGGACGGCAAACCTGCTGGATCGAACTGCCGTCTCCAGTCAAAACGGCGAGATAACTATCGAAAATCTCAACAGCCGAGCGATTGTCGTTCAATCCGAGAACGGGGAAATCAGTATGAAAGAAATCTCAAGCGACGAGATTTCGGCCCATTCCACGTCCGGAGCTATTCATTTGGACGGGGTCAATACCTTCACTGGACACAAAAACGGAAAACGGCAGCAGCCATATCGTATTTAGCGACAAGTTGGAAAAGTTAATTGCAAATTCCACAAGCTCCTCTGGAAGCATCAACTATATCTTTCAAAATGATATCGCGCTTAATCTTAAATGGAAAGGCAAATGGGACAGTAAGCTAAAAAGCGATGAAGCCTCCGCCAATACAATTGTTATGGAATCCGACTCGGGACATATGTCCGCCTGCAGAAAGTAAGGAGAGGAACCATTATGCGCAAGGATTACATCGATTGGCTCAGAAATATAGGCATTCTGTATTTGTTCGTTTATCATACGGCAGGAATTTTTGATGATCACAATCCGTTCTATATCAAAGGGGAACCGAATGCATTCTCGTCTCTTGTGATTCATTCCTCTTTCTGGTTTATGCCGGTGCTCTTTCTACTAGCCGGCATGTCAAGCTTCTATGCGCTTCAGAGGAGAACGGCAGCCCATTTTATCAAGGAGCGTTTCCTGCGACTGTTGATCCCGCTTGGTATTGGTGCTTTGATCATCTTCCCTCCGCAGGGGTATTATGCGAGAAGATTTCATCTGTACGAGGAAGAAAGCTAGCTCGCGTTTCTGAAGCGTTATTTTACCGATATTTCCGATTGGTCCGAATATGCAGGCGGCATTTCCCCCGCTCATCTGTGGTTTATC
The DNA here is from genome assembly GCF_025567575.1 of Paenibacillus baimaensis. Lineage (NCBI taxonomy): Bacteria > Bacillati > Bacillota > Bacilli > Caryophanales > Paenibacillaceae > Paenibacillus > Paenibacillus baimaensis. Next base: position 35,775 of record NZ_JAOQIO010000045.1, read on the forward strand.
CTGTTTCTTTTTCTCATCTCGGCCGGCCTTTTGCCGCTAATGCTCCGGATAATCAGGAAGAAATACTCACCTTCCTGGATGCGACATCCCCTTCTCATCATCTTGTCTTTTGCAGCAGGCTTGTCCGTTCTTTCCGTACTGCCTGATGTGAGCGGTAAGAACATTTTTGTCTATGCCGGGTACTTTATGTTAGGCTTCTTCATGGCGACCAGTGATAGGATCATGGACCTGATTGAGCAACGCCGAAGGCTGTATCTAGTGGCCACGTTAATAGGGACAGCCCTTCTTTTCCGGGAAATCTACACAATTCGGAAGCCAGTCGGGCTTTACTTCTACAGCTCTCCACTTGCTTCTTTATTGGGTAACTCTACTTACGATGCTCGGGTATGGCAAAAGGTATCTGAACCAAAAGTCAACCTTTATGACCTACTTTAACCCGGCTGCTTTTCCCGTCTATATTTTGCATCAGACTTATCTCATTATTATCGGTTTCTATGTTCTAAATTGGATCAATCACGGCTTCATACCATTTCTGCTTATCGCATTAATATTGTTCGGCATGAGTATCGCCACTTATGAGATTATTCGTAGAATAAAACCGCTCCGGGTCTTCTTAGGCCTCAAGGCCTGATAGTCAAGTGAACGAAATCGTATATGCGAGACTCTCTCACTTTCAGGCAGCCAGGGGGCGTGAAGAAAAACCAAACCAACGTCACCGGCATTGAAGAGCAGATCATCGCTTATACGCCAAAAGCGTCAGCACCCGAGATATCTTGGGTCACTTGGAGCAACTATACGGAATCGAGGTTTCGCCCACGCTGATTTCCAACCGTGACGAACAAGATCGTTCCGGTGATCAAGGAATGGCAAAACCGTCCGTTACAAAGCGTGTATACCATCGTTTTTCTGGATGCAATCCATTTCAAAGTGAAGCAAGATGGGCATATGGTGAATAAAGCGGCTTTCATGGTGATCGGCATTGATTTGGATGGAAACTGGAGAATGCATTCCAGCAGCGACGAGGAAACTGCCTGTTGATGACGGCCTCCCTGAAACTGTCCTGCCCGGAAAAAGACTTAGAACTTCGTTGCCATTATTTTGATCATTTTGTTTTGAGCAGTTGCAGAATAATCATCTACAATGGGCCAATCGCATTTAGGTGAAGCCATAGCACTGATAAGATTTAATCACTTAGAGAAGAAAGCAAATAAAATCTAAAAACCGCATCTATTTTTTAATCATTCAAAATTAATGACAATAGCTGTCACTATTATTGGCTAAACTAAAGTCAGGAACGGTCTCCTCCATCTTAAAATATTACCTCTTGTCCTCGCAAATTCTATTATCCGAAAGTAGCAACATAGTCGAATTCGGGTATACTTTTATTCTCCTCACAGACAAAAAAAGAAGACAAACTCTCTCCTAAGAGTAAGCTTGTCTGATTATAATCATTATGTTTTTTCATGTAGCTTTTAACCCGTTGTGTTCGACTCCTGACAGCCAGCTTCCGAAATATCGCGTCATCTGCCCACGCTGATTGAGGCACCGAGAGAAGCGTCACAATCGCAATCCCGAACACAATTATCTTGTAAAGCCGACTAGTAAGCGCCTTTCCACATTAGCGCCATAAGCATAGAATTTCTTATGGACATACAATCCCTTATTTGTACAGCTCCCCCTCTATTTTAGATAGATACGGACATATATTCCGTTTTCAAATAACGGATCTGACGTCCGATCAGTCCTTTGGGACAGCCATATTTTATAAAAATTTCGCCCGATTTGTGATAAGGTTCAGCGCGACTAATCTTAAACTATCCGTTAGCTTAATCCCGTAGGGAGTTTTCGTATACCTCCTTTTCACTTCAAAGGAGACTCGTCGGGAATGGGATCAAGTTCTTGTCATTTGGTTTTGACAAGAACTTGATCCCATAAAATAAAAAAAACCGCGATTTACGCGGCAACTAATGAGATAATGTTCTTGTCACCCGACATTAATGATGTTGACTTCCGACAAAAGCCGTATTATTTTTTGTTGTATGTTGAAGCAAAAGTCACCGTTCTGCGCTGCTGCAACATTAAATAGGCGTTCACCCAAAAATAGAGTGAACGCCTATTTAATAAAATTTGTTAGATGACAAATTGGTATTCATATATTGTTTAAATTACAAATTAGTTTTGAAATATATCTGACAAACTTTTGAAAACAAAAATCTCTTCTAAGTTCTTTGATTAAGTCACCATAGCCCGCTATTCGACAATGAGAAATTACAAAGCTGTTCCTCTCAGCCGTTTCATGGCTTTAGGGACAGATCCTTTTGGTCACCGAACGTTACTGGTTAAAAGACAGAACCAAGGCGTCATCAAATGATACATCTACAGAGGTGGTTCTGAATCCGATTTTCCCTGTTGTCAATTCCGTCACAGGATTGGTCCATTCCGTCTTTAAAGCTCCATCCACATAACCTTTTATGGTATTGCCTTGAATGGAAGCCTTGATCGTATACCACTGGTTCGCCTGAGCTGTGAAAGGAGTGCTGGATACCAGGGTCAGCTGTCCATTCACAGCTTTATGCAACTCCAATTTTTGATTCCATACATTTATGCGATACATATAATAATTATCCGCATTCTGAACCCTGAAGACGATGCCCGCATTCGCATTGGTGATGGGCATTTTCACTTTACCCTCATATGTATAGTCCGTCCAAGAATCACCGGCTGTAATAAGCCCAGTAGTCGAAGCACTCTGGAACAAGGTTTTCGTACCTGCTGTCACAACACTCCATGAACCTGAAGATGACGTCCATCCTGTCATATTTCCATCTTCAAAATTATCGTCCAATCGAATGATTGGGGACACAATGGCATCGTCAAAATGGACGACCATCGAGGTGGTGCGGAATCCGATCCCACCTGTGGTCAATTCCGTTACGGGATTGGTCCATTCCATTTTTAATGTTCCGTCCACATAACAGGAAATTTTGTTCCCCTCTATAACCGCCTTAACTGTATACGACTGCTTCTCAATGGCTGCGAAAGGAGTGCTCGTTACAAGCGTCATTTGTCCATTGACGGATTTATACAACTCCAACGTCTGATTGGATGAATTAATTCGATACATATAATAATTATTAGCGTCCTGAACCCTGAAGACAATGCCTGCATTGGCATTGGTAATGCCCATTTCCACTTTGGCTTCATAGGCGTAATCCGTCCATGAGCCGCCAGGATTGGCGACAATAAGGGATGTTGTTGTCTGACTGCCGCTGGACAGCATTTTATTCTTGTCGACTGTCGGTACGGTCCAGTCACCTGAAACGGATGTCCAACCCGTCGTATCTCCGTCTTCGAAATTGTCACTAAACAACGGCTTGGTATTGGCAAACATGATGCCACTTACATTGTCATTTAATACGCTAACTTTCAAGTCAGTCAGGTTTATTGCGAGCTTGCCTTTCACATAAACATCTGAGAACATGACACCGTTAACCATTCCGCCTTTGGTGACATTTCCGGAAAGTCTGGATTGCTCAGATCCTACCTCGCGAAGATTAATGTTCTTTAATACAACATTGTTTACATTGCCGGAAGTACTAGTAGAAACTGTAAGCCAATGATTCCCGAATTGATTGATACCGACTCGTTCGATATCGATATTTTCAAACGTAATATTTTGAGCGTAACCTTCCTCCGGAAGCGTATTATTTGTGTAACCATGATCAACCAGCAATGCCCTTGCGCTTTGATACACATATGAATTTCGGACGGTCACCCCGATCTGCGCCTGGGCTACCCCCTGGCCAATTTTGAAAGCCGCGCATCTTGTCCATGCAAATGCGTCATCAAAGACTACATTTTCCAAATGTTCAAGCGCTCCAGGCCATCCGCTAGACATTCCCGTCTGCAACCAGGTTTTCGTAGAATAAGTGTCATCATCCGATATGGCAATTGAATGTTTTACAAGCACATTCTGACTCTCGTTTATATCGATAACATCATTTTCGATTTTGTATAAATCCTGGAATCCCTTGAGATTTTTTATTGTAACATTGTCGGAACGAACAACCATGAACGACCAGAAACCGGCATCCCGCAATATTAAACCATCAAAATTAAAATTTGTAGTTGCGAGCGGGACCAACAGGTTATTCAATAATCCTTCATTTTTATTCGGTGCTGGCATTTTTCGCTCTCGCATCGCTATGCCTTTTCCGTCAATAGTCCCCCGTCCCCGTATGGTGATATCACTGGAGTTTACGGCAGTACGAATAAAATACGTTCCATCCGCATTTCGTGAATCCTTCCGAAAATCAATCCCATAGTCTTCGCCCATGCCAGTGCCGACAATGACAGCGCCTCCTGCCAGGTAAAAGGTCACATTGCTTTTCAAAGTCAGGTTCCCGCTCTTATAGACACCGGCTGGAATGAATACAATGCCACCGCCAGCTTGATAGGCTGCATCGATAGCCTGCTGAATCGCGTTCGATGCCATCGATGTCCCCGTATTATCCGCGGTGTATGGCGATTGGGTCACATTATAAATCCCGGCACCTGTGGATGGGGGAATATTCGTCTCCAAGGGATCTGCTGCGATGACAATTCTCTTCGTCTGGTCATTGATTTTTACGATCACATAGGTTGAGGAAGAAAGCGTAAACGTTAGCTTGTTCCCATTAACAGTCCCCTCGATGTTCTTGGCCATTGGACTGATGGAATAGGATGTAATCGGCACATTAGAAGTAACCTCAATACTGACCGTGCCGGCAAAAGAAAATTGAGCGTAGTCATAGTCATCCTTATAGTTGATCACAGGAATTGATTGGTTATCCGCTTTCAATGAAAATACACTGGATGCGGTATAGATGGATGGCATCGGGTAATTCTGAATCGTAGCTGGAGCTGCTCCAACCGTTCGGGGTAACAAACCTATGATTATGATGGCAAGCACTACCAACAGGCCGACTAATTTTCTTGTCATTGTAAACATGAATATACCTCCTTAAGATTATTCACTGCCCACCGATAGTAAGGCAGCGAAGCTTCGTACGCCAAACAAGGTCCTTGCTTGCGAATTATTGAAAGCATTGAAAGCGCTGACATTTATCGCAATAACAAACAAATCTATTTTGCGGCATTCTCTCCCCTTTCATGAAGTAATTATCTTATTTGTTTAGGCATGGCCCAATAAGATCGTTGAATAACTATCGTCTATATAGATGAAAACACAGACAAGAGGAGATCCTACGTCAGTCGTGCAAGCAAGTTCTCCTCTTATTGTAAAATAATGTTGAATTACTTACTTTTTCACAGTTGCATACCAGTCATTGACTTCTTTGTAGCTAGTGTCTCCGCCTGCTGATTTGAATTTGGCAATGAATGCATCAATCCCCGTAAACGGCTCAGCACCAAAAATTAACTTGGTTGTGTAATCGTTAGATTGCGTATTTAGATTTTGGAAGTTCTTGGAGAATTCCACCATATATGGCGCGTAACCTAGAAGATCGGTTACTTTGGTAGGTTCAGGCGCTAATCCATTCAATGAATTCCAGGCATCGTATAGACGCATATCCTTACGTACACGTGCCTGCCAATAAATAGGGTAGTTCTTATCGTCCGTTCCCGTTAAAAAGTTATTCGCTTGATTACGCTCATCAGTAAATATCGGTTGGATCGGTGAATATGCACCATCTTTGAGCGTGTAGTGTTTATTTTCTTCCCCAATAGCCATCGTTCTAAACGTATCTTTCTCCAGCTTCGCATTCATCCATTTAATCGAATCTTCCGGGTGTTTGGATGCTTTTGGGATGAAAGTAATACGGTCAAAGCCTTTTGAAGCAGATAGGCCCGTTTTACCATCTTTACCTTTCACTGCAGGGATAAACGTTGCTTTCGCAGTTGGGATATTTTTCGTTAATGCATCAGCAATCGTAGGGACATCCGACCAGTTCATCATAAGGATACCTGCTTTACCGCTTGTAAATTTCTCTTTCGTCGTTGCTGCCTTATTGGCAGCAAATTCTTTATCAATTAAGCCTTGTTTAAATAAATCAGCTACAAACGCTGCATAATCCTTGAAGGCGGGATCCAACACACGAGGTGTTAATTTACCATTCACATCATTCCAGAAATTCGGCATTCCGAAAGCACCAACAATATTTGGAATAAAGGATGAATCACCACCGACGGTTAAAGGAATATTCCCATCGCCATTCCCTCCGGGATCTTTTTCTTTAAACGCTTTCAAAACTGTAACTAGTTCATCAAGTGTTGTCGGCATTTTGAGTCCGACTTTATCCAACCAATCCTGCCGAATGTATAAATCTGTATTAACAGTCTTGGTGCTTTTCGTTGGAATGGCATATAGCTTCCCATCTACCTTGGCAGCTTCTAAAGCTTCAGGATCAATGACAGCTTTAATGTTCGGTCCGTATTTATCAATTAGCGGTCCAAGATCGACTAATGCCCCCTTTTTCGCATAATCGGAATAAAGTGCTTTAAAATCTGTGGTTCCTGCTATAGTCACTGCATCGTACGGCTCTCCTGAAGCGATCAGGATGTTCAGTTTATCTTGGGGTTTATCCTGAGGAAGCATATCATACTGAACTTTATAACCCGTAGCTTTTTCCAAATACGTAGCAACAGGGTATGCGTTATAATCATCCTTTTGCCAAATTTGCAGAGACTTTAGTTCCGGCTTTACAGTCGTAGCCGTCGGTGCCGTTGATGCTGCTGGTGACGTGGTGCTACTTGAGCTGGTCCCACCTGAGGAACAAGCAACGAGCGATGAAGCTGACAAGCAAGCTGTAAGCGAAACGAGCATCAGCTTTTTGTTTTTTTTCAACATACAAAAACCCTCCCTAGTTCATTGTGTAATAATATCATTAAGCCGTAGTAGGCATTAACGCAAGTTCTAGCCTTTCACTGAGCCAATCAGAACACCTTTGACGAAATGCTTTTGGAGAAACGGATAGACGAGCAGCATCGGAATAATAGAAGCAATAACCGTCGCCGATCGTATACCTTCAGGCGAAATCTTCATTATATCGTCCACACTGCTATTCAGGGCAGTCGAGCTATCTGCATCCATAACAATATCCCTTAGATATAATTGCAATGGTTTCAAACTTGCTTTCGAAATATACAGCATAGGATGAAAGTAGTCATTCCAGAAATACACCGCATAGAATAGCGCGATTGTAGCAATAACCGGTGTGCTTAGCGGAAGAATGATACGGAAAAGAATCGTAAAATTGCGAGCCCCATCCATTTTGGCTGACTCCTCTAACGCTTCAGGTAAAGATTCATAATAGCTCTTAATTACCAATAGATTAAAAACGCTAATCAGTGCAGGCAGCATTAAGGACCACAAACTATTGATGAGGTGGAGTTCCTTCATTAGTATGTAATTGGGAATGATGCCACCATTAAACAACATCGTAAAAATGAACAGGATCAAAACAAATGGGATTCCTGGCAGATGCTTCTTGGATAGTGGGTAAGCCGTCAAAGCCGTCAACATAATGGCGAGCACTGTTCCCACAACCATGACAATAATGGATACGGAGATCGAATGTAAAAACTGACTTGAAGATACAACATATTTCATCGTTTCTAGTTGAAAGCCCACAGGCAGAATGCCGACCTTACCCGAGATGACCGCTGATTCATTACTTAATGCTTTGGATAGTACATTGAGCATAGGCAATAGCGTAAGCACGCTAGACAATAGCAGCGTAGCATATACGCAGATATCTAGGGACCAGTCACCGATTGTTTTCTTTTTCATAGCTGCACCTCCTACCAAATGCTTCGCTTGACGACTTTTTTGCTGAGCTCATTGCCCAAAACGATCAAGAGGAATCCAATTACGGAATTAAATAAACCTACTGCTGTACTAAAGCTATAGTCTTGCTGTCCTAGACCTATTCGATATACATAAGTCCCAATAACATCACCAGATTGATAAACAACGGAATTATACATGGTCAAAATTTGTTCCGTACCTGCTTCGAGTAAATATCCGAGACGCAAGACAAGAATCAGGATAATCGTAGGCACGATACCCGGCAGAGTAATATGCAGCATCTGGCGAATTCGCCCAGCCCCATCAATAGACGCTGCTTCATATTGCTCTTGCTCAATGCCCGCAATCGCCGCAATAAAGATAATTGCGTTCCATCCGGATTCCTTCCAGCCTGCGGTAAACACCAGCACGCTTCGGAAATAGTCATTGTCAAGAAAGAACGATATCGGTGTACCACCGAAAAACGCAATCACATTGTTGACCAAACCTCCGCTTGGGGAGAGTATGGTAATGAACAGTCCGGAAATAATAACCCAAGACAAGAAATGCGGCAGAAAAATAATAGTTTGAATCGAACGTTTGAACCAGCTCTTACGTACTTCATTCAGCAGTAGCGCGATAATAATCGGAACTGGAAAGAGAAGCACAAGCTTGTACAAACTGATTAAGAGTGTGTTGATAAATACTTGCATAAATTCTTCCGAATGGAGTAATTTCTCGAATTGCGCCAAACCAACCCATTTACTTCCCGTAAACCCATCGAAAATGTTGAAATCCATGAACGCAATGATAATTCCATACATGGGCGTATATTTGAATAATAGTAAAAATAATAGTCCAGGAATAAGCAAAACGTAGAGATCTAAGTTTGTGAGAAACAACTTCCCCCTGTTCTTGCTAACCTTCGCCGTTCCGACACGTTGTTTCACTTCCAATGTTCTAACGCTCATATCCCGTTCACCTCCATGTTGTTAGATTTTAATCTTAAAGACTACTATCAAGTTCGAAGCATCGGCTATCGAGACGTGATCTCTGCGGCACTAGCCTACAAACACTATTATAAAACGCTTTCCTGATTGGCGAGAATGATGGATCTTCCTTTTATACTTGATGAATCTTACTGTTTTTATGAGAAGGTGTTTTGGATAAATGAAAGAGCACTCCTCACCAATCGAAAAATACTAAAAGCATGAATTCGGCACTGTACCGGACTCATGCCTTTTAGCTTTACCGATAGATATGTAGTAGCTGATGCTGTTAGTTTTGTTACCCTTTTTCTCAATCTTGCTTCGAATATGTTTTAATGGCACTACCGTTCTCGTCGAAACAACGGATGTAATCCGTTAACTCTTTAAAGTTGACCCAAGAAATTCCTACTTTCTGATCAGCAGCACCGTATGACATGATCAGCTCATCTCCCACGACGATACCAGCTGTGGTAAATAAGCAAGGCGTCGGATAATCGGAAGGCATCTCCCACTCTCTATCTGCGAACATCAGCCGCTCTGAGCACCGATGTGTTACTACCGGGAAATCGTTCGGCTGCTCCTTCACAATCATGAAGGACTGCGTGTAGCCAAACACAACGTCTTTCTTTCCATGATAAGATACGAGCCATTCGTCGTCCGAGACACGGATTGGCGGCCAACTTGCACCAATGCGGTTATCCTCCCAGTGAAAGACACTCGTCGCAAGCAGACGATGCGTTGCTTTCGGAGAAGCGAAGTCCTCAATCGTATTTGCAGCTGCTATGTAGATAGAGGGTTTCTTCACTTCAGCTCCTCGCTCGAACGGTAACACGTTCATTGGACGATGAAGCATCACATATTGTGAATTCCCTTGAATCATCATTTTGTCAGGAAAAAGAAAAACGTCCCGATTATCGCTAACGTGCCCTTCCGTCAGTGGGCCTATATAATGGAATGCTGCGCTATAGTTACGCATTTTCAACTGCTGCAAATCTAATTTATATAGAACCGTGACAGTATCATTGGAGCGCGCTGTTTTAATAAAGGGGTCTTCAGCTTCACTTCCATTGAATATCCACTCTGGTACATATTCAAATCTCGTCTGGACATCCGACAGCCAATAAGGACCCGGAGGAAATGGACGACAAGCCACACTAACGTATAGCTCCCCTTCAATTGGGAAGATACGCGGATCTTCCATACAGCCATTCGCATAATTGCGTACGCGATTTCCATGAATATCTGCAATGTAAAGTTCGTGTTCTTCATAGCCTAACGCCGGCGATAGCGCTGGCTCTCTGAAATCGGCTTCCCATGTTTCCCCATTATCTTCGCTAGTAGCATAGCCTAGGAAAATCGGGTATGGGTCGTGGCAGCCTTCTCTCCGCTTTTGTGCCCAAGGACCCGTTGCCCTGAACAACATATGCAATGTGCTCGACTCTGGATCTTGCACGATGGCAGGATTTAGCACCATTTTGCTGGCCCAGTCACAGCCTGGTACCGGTTCTAATGCCGGCTTATTTAAATATTTAAAATTTGGTTTCATTATCCGTTTTCCTCTCTTTTCTCTGTCAATCTCAACGAAGAAACTATATAATCGGAGCAGAATAGTTATTTTCTGGAGGAATCTTCCTATGACGAGGTCAGTTCAATACCAATCCAGCGTTATTTATGCTAATTATTTCACCCACACTAAGCCTCACTCCGTTACGTATAAAGACGGGCTGAACTTCTACATGTTCCGGCTTCAGTCAGAAGGATCCTGTCGCGCACTGGTGGGAGGGAAATCCGAGACCATCATCCCCGGTGACCTGCTCATCTATCCTCCGGATCAGCCATACGAACTCAATGTGCAGCCCCGAAGCGCTCCTGATTCGGGTGCGGTTCAACCTGTCGGCGACTATTTCCTGGCCGGTAACGGGGAATGGCTGGACTCGTGGTGGAAAAACAAAGACTTGCCCACTAAAACAAACATTGGCTTTGACGATACGGTCATTACCCTATGGAAGCATATTATCAGCGAAAAGAAAAAAGTCATGCAGAACCAAGAGGAGATCATGGACTACCTTCTTAGAACGCTTTGTTTGACACTGGAGCAAGTAATTAAGAGCAAACAACGCACCAAAGGAGCAGATATCGCTCATAAACTTAAGCTATTTATAGAAAGTCATGCCAATGAACCTCTTAGTTTAGAAAAAATATCGGCCTCTGTCGGATTAAGCGTCTCACGCTGCTCATATCTGTTTAAAGCCGCTTTTGGCCAATCGCTGTTCGCCTACTGTATTGACGTTAGGCTAAAGCTTGCGCAGCAGCAGGTGCTCTACAGCAATCTTGCGCTGGAACAGGTTGCTGAAAAGACAGGCTTTGAGAGTTACCCTCATTTTTGCCGAGTTTTCCGCGAACGATTTGGACATCCCCCAGGCGAATACCGGCGCAAATTTGGATATGGGTTCAATCCTTATTGATGCGTGCTTAGGACGTCTACGTATAATACCTGATTTTCTTGAACGAGCAGGGAATGAAGCTGCTCATACTTTACATTTTGAACGATACCATCCGTATCAAGTGCCAGAACGGCTGCAGCCGCAGCCGATTGCCCCAGGATCATAAATACGGGCTCCATCCGGATCGAACCGTAGGCTGCATGGGTAGCCGAAACACATACCGGCACAATTAGATTGGTGCACTCTGTCCGTTTTGGCACAATTGCTTGATAGCTTATCGGATAAGGGGCTTTTAATTTTACGTAAAATCCGCCTTCCGTGCTAACATTCCCGTCTTCGTTTACATAATATTGCGTGTGATGTGAGTCCATGGCAAAGGAGCCCATTCCAACGGAATCGAGCACAGGTTTTTCCAATCTGACCACATGCTCGGTCACAACATAGTCACTAATCATTCTGCGGGATTCTCTGATGTATAACTGTGGAGTCCAGTGACCTGTCTCGATAAATTCATCGAGCGGCAAGCCCCATGGCTTGTAGACTGCTCGAATTGCCTCCGGCACTCGCGGATGATTTTGAATGGTCCACACATAGCCTTGCTGATAGAGGCGATGAGCATGCCACATGTGTTCCCGCTCAAGATAATCCGCCTCTGCATAACTATGGTTCATTCCGTTATAATCCGTAGAAATGCCACTGTTGTTATTGGAATCTGTCTTATCCGAAGTTACCATATTCAATTTAAAAAATTTTGAACTTTGCCCTTGCTCGATGGCCCGGAACAAAATTTCATAATCGGCTTCGTTATATCCCTCAGGCTTTTCGATCTCCAGGCGGTTGTCCGGATTATTCGTCAAACACATGCGGAAGTTATAAGCTTGAAGCTTTGTGTCTCCATCGCCCATATTGCCTCCTCGGTGAGGATTGACTCGCAAAAGCAAGCCGCTCGAGGGCACCCCTTTAATGACATATGGATCGATCCCGCTGGGTAGTTCATTGAGTTCATTGCCAGGATGAATGCCGTTTAATGTCTCCCCATATTGTGAATTGGACTCCCGGCCGACAAAATAGGATACGCCCGATTTACCCATTAAATCCCCTTCATAAGTAGCATCAATAAACACTTTGCCTTGATAGAGGTTCCCGGATTCCATGCAAATGGAGATAATTTTTGAACCTTTCTTTGTGACCTTGTCTTTTAGACGTAGCTTTTCTCCGTATATGACTTCGATGTTATGTTCCGTCACCAAATCTTGCAAAACCTCGAGCGCTACTTTAGGTTCAAACAGCCAGCAAGCTCCGTCATGTGAATATTTCTGGGCTACCCGTTTGTAAAACTCCAAGGATAAGCCCCCGATAGCTTCCTTCATCCCGAAGTCCGTATCCCCCAGGCCTCCAGTAGTCAAGCCCCCAATCCGCTGACTTGGCTCGATCACAACTGCATTTTTACCCATTTTTTTTGCTTGAACAGCAGCCATAATACCTGCCGCAGTCCCTCCGTAAATTACAATATCATACTGTTTCTCCTGGTACATTTTATTCCTCCTCCATCTTAATTACGTTTACGTTTATTATTATAAGCCTATCCTTAATCTATCGAGAATGATGGATCTTCCTTTTTAACTTGATACATCTTACTTTTTTAGCATTACTACCATTTGATATAAATGACCCGGAGGGCGAGCACTTTTTTTAAAAGTGTTCACCCTCCGAGTCACAGTAGAAAATCAGTAGTTTGATAAATCGGAACATTATCTATATGTGCATGCCCTAAGAAAAAACAATCAAGAGCGGCACTACCCCTGCAGTCGCCGCAGCCATCTCCCTGAAAATTCGTTAAAAACAAGAATGAGCCGCTTCCCATACGGCTCATCTAATAATGCAAGTACTTAGTGGGAGCACATAAGCCTAATACATGCTTATCAATATCCCTAGCTTCACTTTCGAAATTTTCTGGATATTCCAATCCATAATATCTCATGGAATATGCCAGTGGTGTATGCATCTTCTCTTTCATTCTATTTACCTTTTTATTTTGCTGGTTTGGACACACTAAATTCATTTTCTCATGGTTATTCTTTTTGAATTCCTCCCTTTTAAATGCACCCAAGCATACGCGTGTGGACATATAGGCGGGAAAGGTTGATTCTCCTCTTCAAGACGCTCTGAAACGATTGGCTTGTCCGATAACCGATTCAAGATTGCGGATTTTGAAACATTCATTGTTTAAATTTTGCGTTGGACTATATTAAAACTTTCTTACCATGCTGGTTAAACGTTCAACTTGTTCAGGATCATAATGTGAAAAGAACAAAGTTTCTCCTCTATCTAAAGCAGCAATGACATCCATATCCTCATTTGTTAATTCAAAATCAAATACATCAATATTCTGTTTCATTCGTTCCTTATTTACCGTTTTAGGAATCACTGACACACCAATTTGAATCAAGTATCTCAAAGCTACTTGAGCACTGGATTTATTGTATTTATCTCCAATTGCGTTTAATGTTTCATTACTAAATAAGTTGTTTTTTCCTTCCGCAAAAGGTGCCCAGGCCTGGGTTTGCACTCCATATTTCTTCATAATTTCTCGAGCCTTTGCTTGTTGATTAAATACATGTGTTTCAACCTGATTTACTGCTGGAACAACTTCATTGAATTTAATCAGGTCGATAAATCTGTCCGGATAGAAATTACTTACACCTATCGCTCTCAATTTTCCTTCTTTATTTAGTTCTTCCATTGCACGATATGTTCCATAGTAATCATTAAACGGCTGATGAATTAATAATAAATCTACATAATCAAGCTGAAGTCTTTCTAAAGATCCTTCGATAGATTTTTTTGCATTTTCATATCCATATGTGGAAATCCAGATCTTTGTAGTAATGAATAATTCCTCTCTTGGAACCCCGCATTTTCTAATAGCTTTTCCTACAGCCGCTTCATTGCCGTAGCCCTGAGCAGTATCGATTAAACGGTAACCTACCTCTATTGCATCCAGCACACACCTTTCACATTGTTCATGATCTGGAATTTGGAACACCCCATATCCCAAAATTGGCATTTTCACACCATTGTTTAATTCTACGTATTTCATACCGATTTCTCCTTTATTAATATTTGTTTTTTACTTAATTACGAATAAAATTTGGTCATTGGACCTGTTAAGTCTTCAGGCGTCTACCTTCTGAGTTAGATAGATACGGTTACATCCAGCAAAACACAATGGGTCTGGTTGCTTTGTAAACTTAGAGAATTGGCAACAACGTATAGGCACGCATCGTTCGCACCTCTAATTCCCTTGTCCAGCTCCAAGTCTGCCCTTTTCGGCATTGTTATACCTGCACATCATATTATTTCGACATTCTTATTATGCAACAAAAAAATAAGAAACCCTTAGCCTATTTCTCTCATATTATTGTCTAATCCTCTCAAAACTACTCACGCCATCGACAAATATGCCTTATACCGTACTCATTTAAAAGTGTTGTTCCTATTCCGCTTGTTGAGAACAGTTACACTAATATGAATCTCACGGCTGAGCAGGCAATAGAATATACCTGCGTCGCTTAATTAACAAATCCTTAATTTTTCTTTTTTCCTGCTTGTATCCTAAGCTCGATCTCCATTGTGTTCTTCAATTAGTACTGATTCATCCCTATATTATCCTTAAGAATAAGGATCGCTGCAGTTTGGATTTGTTTGAGACTGGATTGTCAACATAAAACTGGACAATATTTAT